>JAAYHZ010000292.1 GCA_012744235.1 Clostridiaceae bacterium | reverse complement strand
GTATGGGACTTGGACAATACACTTTGGACGGGCATTATGGCGGAAGGCGGAAGCGTTACCTTAAAGCCCGGAATCAAGGAGGTTTTGGAAACCCTTGACCAAAGGGGCATTTTGCAATCCATCAGCAGCAAAAACAATTACCAAGATGCCGTAAAAAAACTGGAGGAATACGGCATCCGTCACTATTTTCTATACCCTCAAATCAGCTGGAGCTCGAAAGCCGAAGCCATTAAAACGGTCGCGGAAAAGCTCAACATTTCAACAAATACCTTCGCTTTTGTGGACGATGACATTACGGAAAGGGAAGAGGTCAAGTTCTCCCATCCCGAGGTACTAGTTATCGATGCGGCGGAATACATGAACATTGTCAACATGGACCGCTTCATTCCCGATACCATCACCGAGGACGCCAAAAAAAGACGCTTGATGTACCAAAGCGAGGAACTGCGAAAAAAAGAAGAGGAAAGCTTCACGGGCAGCAAGGAAGAGTTTTTAAAGACCTTAGGATTGAAGCTGACCGTATCCAACGTTACCTACGACGATTTAAAGCGTGTAGAGGAATTGACTTTACGGACCCACCAGTTGAATTCCACCGGATACACCTACTCTTATGAAGAACTAAAGAGTTTGACGGATTCCAAAAATCATGTGTTTTTAATAGCGGAATTGAAGGACCGTTTCGGAGATTACGGGAAAATCGGTATTTGCCTGATGGAGAAAGGACAGGACCGATACATCATCAAGCTTCTTCTCATGTCCTGCAGGGTTATGAGCAAAGGAATCGGTACGGCCTTTTTGATTCATTGTATTCGGTTGGCTCAATCGGAAAACAAGGACCTTTACGCCGAGTTTCTTCATACGGACCGTAATCGCGTCATGTACATCACCTACAAAATGATGGGCTTTGAAGAGGAGACGGAAGATGACGACGAAAAAAGCGTATTGTTGAAATACACTTCCTCGAAAAAAAGAGAATTCCCTTCGTTTTTGGAAGTACAAATTCTCTCCTAGATTCTCCAACGATGTTTTTTTAGTTTCAATCGGACCAACGGTTGTAACGATTTAAAAGCGCTACCGTATCCGACAGCCCTTCGGCGTCGGCTTGGTCGAAGCGTTTTAAAACGGGGCTGTCTATATCCAAAACCCCGATAACCCGGTTGTTCCGAATGATGGGGACCACGATTTCCGATCGGGAGGCTTCGTCGCAGGCTATGTGGCCTTCGAACCGGTGCACGTCTTCCACTACTTGGGTTTCTCTTTTTAAGGCGGCGGTACCGCAAACGCCTTTTCCCATAGGGATGCGGACGCATGCCGGTTTTCCTTGGAAGGGACCTAACACCAGCACTCCTTCTTTCAAAATGTAAAAACCGGCCCAGTTGATATCCGTCATGCGGTTAAATAGCAGGGCGGAGCAATTGGCGCAATTGGCCACCCAATCGGTTTCATCTTCGATCAAGGCTTTTAAATCTTCGTTTAAGACTCGATAAAAATTCTTTTTGTCCGTCATGTTTTCCACCTTTCCATAGGATTTACTCCGGGAAGGAGTGTTTTCGGAACTCCGAAGGTGACATCCCGAAAACCTGTTTAAAAAGTCGTGAAAAGTAGGTATGGTCGTCGAATCCGGTTTCCGATGCCGCTTGGGCAATGGAGATTTTCGGGTCTTTTATAAGCTCCACGGACTTCGCCAGCTTGTAGTGCTTCATATAATCGATGGGGGTCAGCCCCGTGAATTTTTTAAAGCATTTGGTTAAGTAGTCGGCGGAAATCCCGCAGTGTCGGGCCACTTGGTTGACATTAATGGGATTTTGATAATATTTTTCAATAAAGGCAAGAGCTTCGTAAATGTAGGAAACCTGCCCGCCAGGCTCGTCCGTCGGGGTGTAGGACATTTCCTTGTAGGATTGGGCATACAAGACCAAAAGCTCCACAAGACAGCTTTTTACCGCCAGCTTCCAACCCGCATCCTTTGCTTTTTGCTGCTCCATGGCCGACTTTATGATTTTAACCGCGGAAATTTGCTTGTTTAAGGGCAGGTGAATGGTGCGCCATTCAAAGGAATCTTTTTCTTCGAATATTTCTTTCAAGCCCGGAAGCCTTCGAATTTCTTCGTAATCGTCTCCTAATGCCGGAATATCGAAAAGAATGTTGTACAAGACCGCTTGTTTCGCACGCGTATACTCGTGAGGCTCCATAGGTCGTATTCCGAACATATCTCCGGGCAGCAAAACGGTGAATTTGTCCGCGTAGGTATGCAAAGAGATTCCCGTTTCCAAAAACACGAACTCGTAAAAATCGTGCATATGGATTTTCGTGTGTCCGTTATGGACTTGCTTCCGTATTTCAATCGGAAAATCTTCGGCAGTGAAAAGATCCTTCGCTTTCAATATATTCATCGATTCTTCCATACAAGCCTTTCATTTTGCATCAAAGCATCCGCAGGATACGACCCTTTATACGTCTTTGTTTACTCTATTCCCGATTCAAATGCAATTTTAAAACGTTGGAATTCGATATGGGCTGTGGTATAATTGAAGCATTAAGAATCAAGGGGGGAACAGGCTTTAAAAGCCGGAAAAATGGCAAAAGAAAAAGAAAAGCGTGGCGGGTGTTTCAAAACCATACTGGCCGTTCTTTTATTCATCGTTCTGGGGGTAGCCGTATTAATCGGCGTCAATATTCAGAAGCTGAAGGCGGATCACTACGATCTTAAAATCTCAGGGGATTATGATGACTTTCTATCCGGCATGGAGAAAGTGAAAACGGATATCGTCGGTGATGTTTCGCGGCTCCATCTTTTGAACATCTATAACGGGGACTACGAAACCGACGGAAGCATACCTGTTGAGGCGACTTTATCCGTCGAAGAGATTTACGCTATTTTGAACGAGGCCAATAAAGAGAGCGGTCCTTTGAAAAACATCCAAATCAAGCTCGCCCAAGGAAACCGATTCGAATTCTATTGCATGACAAACAAAAGCATCATGACCGTAATGAACAAGCATTTGGGTCTTACGGAAGAAGAAAATCCCGTTCTTGTAAAATGGATCGGCAAAATTCTTCACAACAAACCGGTTTACGGGAAGGGCTCTTTTGAACTTGTATCCTCCAATTACGTGGAGATTCGTTTGGAAACGGTGAGGTTGGGAAATCGCGTTTTGAAGGAAGAAGCGGTTCGCATCATCGAAGGAGAGTTAAGAAATCTGATTAACAAAACGGCTTCAAAGGAAAACGGTATCGAAATCGAAGAGCTTTCGGTAAAAAACGGCGCATTGGTATTTAAAGGAACGCTGCCTGCGGAAATAAAGGGAAGATAAGGGACAAACGTAAAATCAATAAAGCGAACACCCCTTTGTTCTTCACAGACAAGGGGGTTTTTAACGATTTTCGAACCGATGAAGTCCGGTGTCGTTTATGTTGGCAGCTTATTCCTTTATGTGATATAATGGAAAACGTCAAGCAAACTCTACGGAAAAAGGTGCAAGGTGCAAGCGTATGAAAATAACCGTAATGAAAGATTTGGCTATTTCCGGGTTGGTGTTAGGAACGGTACAATTGGGGATGCCGTACGGTATCGCCAACAAAAGCGGTATGCCGGATGTAAACACGGGGCTTGAAATCATTCAAGAAGCGATAAACGGCGGAGTCAATACTCTCGATACCGCATCGGCATACGGAGAATCGGAGAAAATCATCGGGCTTTACAACAAAAGCAAAAAAGATTCGGAAAGGCCTCTTGTAGTCACCAAGGTGTCCGGGATAAAGCCCGGCATGAAGGATAAAGAGATTTTCGATTACACGGTCCGTTCGGTAGAACGCTCATGCAGTCTCCTTTGCTTGGACACGATTCCGATTGTTTTGCTCCACAGCTTCGTTGAATGGAAGAACGGAGGAAAAGCGGCCGTAGAGGCTTTGGAATATTTAAAAGACCGAGGATACATAAAACTGGCCGGAATTTCGCTATACGGAAGCGATGATACGGACCGGGTTTTGGAGGAGCCGGTATTCGATGCGGTTCAGGTTCCCGTGAATATTTTCGACCTGCGGTTGGTCCGCTCCGGTGCCTTGGAAAGATTACGGCAAAAAGGAATGATCGTTTTCGTTCGCAGCATATACTTACAAGGCTTGCTGTTTTTAGAGCCCGAGGAGCTTTCCGGCAAATTAACACAAGCCAAACCCTATATCGAAAAGCTTCGGGCATTGTGTTCGAAAGAGCAAAGAAGCATAGCGGAAACGGCTTTGGCTTACGTTCGAGACCAAGAAGCCGTGACGGGTTTGGTTTTAGGATGCGAAACAATAGAGCAAGTAAGGAAAAACATTGAGCTTTATCATACGCCTCCTCTTTCAAAGGAAATGACGGAGGAAATCATGGATTGTTTTCAATCGGTACCCGACGAGGTGACGGACCCTCGAACTTGGGGAAAATAAGAAGTTGGAGGTTTTTGTACAGGTGGCAAACAAAAGCAAGGCCGACAGAAATAATAAAAAGGTCCAAGGCAAAAAACGACATTTGAAGCTTGCGCCGAAAAACGAACCGAAAAACGATTCGGTCCGCAAATCGAAAGATCACAAAGTAAAAAGAGATATCATAGCCGTTTTGGTGCTGATGACCGGTATCTTGCTTTTTGTCGGTTTGTACATGCAGGAGAAGGTGGGGATTTTCGGCGACATTACGTCTCATTTGCTGGGCGGCTTGTTCGGATGGCCTGCCGTTTTTTTGCCTATTCTTCTGATCGTATACTCTCTTCGAACCTTGTTCACAAAGGATCCGGAAGCCGGATTTGAGGGGTTAATCCTTTTTCTGGTATTTCTCATCCTGTTGTCGGCCATGGTTCAAACATCCTATTACGCTTCCAACCGTGATGAATTCTACCAGATGTCCTTCGGTGCCAAAGTGGAAAGATTCTATAACAACGGCACGAGGCTTGCCGGGGGCGGTGCGGTAGGCTCCTTGGTAGCCATGCCCTTAATATCGGTGTTCCAAACCTTCGGTACCATTGTGGTATTGACCGCACTTTCATTGATTACCGTGATCTATATTACGGATATGACGATTCTCGAGTTTTTCCAAACGGTGTTCGAACTGATCAAACGAGGGATTATCGGAATCGTGCGAGGGATACGTCGTGCGAAAATGAAACGAAAAGAACGACGCCAAATGAAAGAAGCGGAAGAACATAAAGAACCGAAAGAGCCGAAAAAACCGATTCCGAAATTGGAAGGATTCGAAAAAACGGAGGAATCGAAAACACCGGTAAAGGGTGCATTTAATATACGAATTTTAGACAGCATCCGAAGCTCCGATTTTTTGGACGAGGAAGCGGATTCGGAACCGGAGCCGGAGGCTCCGAAAGCCGAACCGATTCTTCCGAAACCGAAGCCTTCGGTTGTGCCCGTAAAGGAAGAAAAACCTATAAAATCGCAAAGCATCAACATTCTTTTGCCTGAGAAGGAACAGCCGAAAGAATCGGTCCGTCAAAAGCTTCCGGAGAAGCCTGTGGAAAAACCGACGGAAAATTTGGTGGAATTAAAAGGTACTTTTTATCAATACGAGTATCCGAAGGCCTCCTTATTAAAGGATCCGCCTCCTCCTCGAAAGGATAAGGACGAAAAGGACGTTACTTTGTTGCAGGCCGCCAAATTGATTGAAACCTTGAAAAGCTTCGGTGTGGAAGCTGCCGTCTCCACCATTACCAAAGGTCCCGCCATCATCCGCTACGAGTTAAAACCGGAAGCGGGTATAAGGGCGAAGCGTTTTACCGATTTGGCCGATGATATCGCATTGAATTTGGCCGCACGATCGGTAAGAGTGGAAGCGCCTATCCCCGGGAAGGATGCCATTGGAATCGAGATTCCCAAATCCAAGGTGACCCCGGTATATTTTAAAGAAATGATCACATCAACGGAGTTTATCAAGCATCCGAGCAAAGCGGCCATGGTACTGGGCAAAGATATTTCCGGAAACGTAATTATTGCCGATATTACCAAAATGCCGCACCTGTTGGTGGCGGGGGCAACCGGGTCCGGTAAAAGCGTATGCATCAACAGCTTGATCATGAGCATATTGTTCAAAGCTTCTCCGGAGGACGTAAGGCTTTTGATGATCGACCCGAAGATGGTGGAGCTATCCCGATACAACGGTATTCCTCATCTTTTGATACCGGTGGTTACCGATCCGAAGAAGGCGGCGGGAGCTCTACGCTGGGTGGTCCAAGAGATGTTGGATCGATACAATTTGTTCTATGAGAAAAAAGTGGTGGATATCGACAGCTACAACGAGCTGGTGGCCAATACCGGAACGGCGGAAAAGCTGCCTTTGATCGTTATCATTATCGACGAGTTAGCGGACTTGATGGCCGTAGCCCGAAACGAGGTGGAAGACAGCATCCAGCGATTGGCGCAAATGGCTCGAGCCGCCGGTATGCATTTGGTCATCGCTACCCAAAGACCTTCCGTAAACGTTATTACCGGGGTAATAAAGGCCAACATCCCTTCCCGTATCTCCTTTGCCGTATCCAGCCCTCAAGATTCCCGAACCATTTTGGATAAGGGCGGGGCGGAGAAATTGTTAGGAAGAGGGGATATGCTGTACCATCCGGCGGGAGAATTGGTGCCCATTCGCGTTCAAGGGACTTTTGTCAGCAACGAAGAGGTGGCATCCATTGTATCCTTTGTCAAATCCAACGCACCGGCGGACTACAACGAAGATATTATGGAAAAGATAGAAAACGATTCCGAATCCATCGGCGAGGAAGATTCCGCCGGAGATGCGGATGAGCTTTTGAACGAGGCCATTGAATTGGTGGTATCTCACGGCCAAGCCTCCACTTCCTATATCCAAAGAAAGCTTTCCATCGGCTATGCAAGAGCCGGCCGAATTATCGACCAAATGGAAGCAAGAGGTATCATAAGCGGATACGAAGGTTCCAAGCCGAGGCAGGTACTCATCTCCAAGGAAGAATGGAACGAGATGAAAATGAAAGACGGCTTGCCCTCCGTTAAAAATGTCAATTCGGGGTTATTCGGCAAGCAAAAATAAATAGACAGTGTTGGAGTGTATGAAATGAGCGGAAAAATATTAAGCGGAAAAGAATTGTCAACGGTTATTCGAGAGGAAATCAAAAAAGAGGTTGAGCAAATGACCCGAGAGGGAAACCGGCCGGGTTTAGCCGTGGTTCTGGTAGGGGACGATCCGGCATCCAAGATTTACGTGAATAATAAAAAGAAGGCATGCGAAGAAGTTGGGATACAATCCTTTCAATATTTTTTGGAAGAAAAAACCGAAGAAAAGACGTTGTTGGATTTGATTGATCGGTTGAATAGGGATTCGGCTGTCCACGGCATATTGGTTCAATTGCCTTTACCGGCCCACATCAATGCCCAAAAGGTCATCGACGCCATTGATCCGAATAAGGATGTGGATTGCTTTCATCCCGTCAATTCCGGAAAACTCTTTACCGGCAATCCGGTGTTTTTGCCCTGTACTCCTGCAGGATGCATGGAGCTTATCAAGCTTTCCGGGGTGAAGCCGGAAGGTAAGGAATGCGTTGTGGTAGGAAGAAGCAACATCGTCGGAAAACCGATGGCGATGCTTTTGATGAAGGAAAACGGCACGGTTACCGTTGCTCACAGCAGAACCGCCAATTTGAAGGAGGTTACGAAGAGGGCCGACATCTTGGTGGCGGCCATCGGAAAGCCTCGCTTTATAACGGCGGACATGGTGAAACCCGGTGCCGTGGTCATTGACGTGGGCATCAATCGTTTGGAAACGGGGAAATTGGCCGGAGACGTGGATTTTGAAAACGTGAAGGATATAGCGGGAGCCATTACGCCGGTTCCCGGCGGTGTGGGCCCCATGACCATTACCATGTTGTTAAGAAATACGGTAACGGCTGCAAAAATCAGGGAAAATGCGAATACGTAACTTACGAGCACTCTATTCGGATAAAGTGATATAGAAATATCCGTCGAAAGCATATTTGTGCTTGACAGACCATTCTAAATTTGATTACAATTGTTATTGACACAATAGAGATTGTCTGCAAATTGACAACTGAATAGGAGGTGGCTTATATATTTAAATATATAATTGGTTTTGTTATTGGTTTAATCATTGCAGTTTTTGCTTCATTGATAGCTTTTAAGAAAGGGATAGAACACCGAAGAAAAGTTGCCGAAGAAGCGATCGGCAGTGCCGAGGAAGAAGCGAAACGAATCATTATTGAAGCGGAACGCCAAGCCGAAGGCAAAAAAAGAGAATACTTGTTGATGGCGAAAGAAGAAATTCATAAATCAAAGCTCAACTTGGAAAAGGAAGTTCGGGAAAGAAGAAATGAACTTGCCAGACAAGAAAGACGACTCATTCAAAAAGAGGAAGCAATCGACAAGAAAACCATCGAATTGGAAGGAAGAAGCAAAGAGCTTGATCTTCGAGAAGAAAAGATTAATGAGGCGAAAGCCAATATTGAAAGGATAGAGGAACAACAACTCAAAGAACTAGAAAGAATCTCCGGTTTAACCGTCGAAGAAGGAAAACAATTCTTACTAAACTCTCTCGAAAACGAAGTAAAACATGAAAAAGCAATGTTGTTAAAAGAGCTCGAAGAGAAGACGAAGGAAGAAGCGGAACGCAAGGCCAAGGAAATTATTGCGACAGCCATCCAAAAATGCGCAGCAGATCATGTATCCGAAACCACCGTATCGGTCGTAGCGTTGCCTAACGATGAAATGAAGGGTCGAATAATCGGAAGAGAAGGAAGAAATATTCGTACCTTGGAAACCCTCACCGGTATAGATATCATTATCGACGATACGCCTGAAGCGGTTATATTATCCGGATTTGATCCGATTCGAAGAGAAGTGGCGCGCATTGCATTGGAAAAATTAATCTTGGACGGAAGAATCCATCCGGCAAGAATTGAAGAAATGGTGGCAAAAGCGCAGAAGGAAATTGAAACGATTATCAAAGAAGAAGGAGACAGAGCAACGTTTGAAACGGGAGTCCACGGACTTCACCCTGATCTCGTAAAGCTAATCGGGAAGTTAAGATATCGAACAAGCTACGGTCAAAGTGTACTCAACCATTCCATCGAGGTTTCGCACTTGGCCGGAATTATGGCAGGAGAATTGGGTATCGACGTAATGCCTGCAAAAAGAGCGGGCTTGTTGCATGACATTGGAAAAGCCGTCGATCATGAAATAGAAGGTTCTCATGTTACTATCGGCGCTGACATATTGAGAAAATACAATGAAAGCGAAAGAGTCATCAATGCCGTCTTAGCTCACCACGGAGACGTTGAGCCCACCAGCATCGAAGCTATACTTGTTCAAGCGGCAGACTCCATTTCCGCCGCACGACCCGGAGCAAGAAGAGAAACACTGGAATCTTACATTAAGAGGATCGAAAAACTTGAAGAAATTGCCGATTCCTTTGACGGCGTAGATAAGGTTTACGCCATTCAGGCCGGCAGAGAAATTCGTATTATTGTAAAACCTGAAGAAGTATCGGACGATGACTTGATTATTAAATCACGAGATATTGTAAAACGAATTGAAAGCGAACTGGAATATCCCGGACAAATCAAGGTCAATGTCATTCGAGAAACAAGAGCGGTCGATTACGCAAAATAGGAAATTGACATTTAGCGGCTGTGGAAATAACCCACGGCCGTTTTTAATTTTTTCGCATAAAAACTTAAATAATGTATAAAGAACATAAAAAATACCGCAGGGTATTCGGTATAATAAAAACAAATGAAACCGAAAAAGAAGGAGTCGCAATGAATAGGAAAGCATGCATTATCGGCGGGGAAACCCATTTAAGCGAAATAACGGGTTGTATCGGTAAAGGAATCGATTTGGTTGCCGTAAGCGTCAACGAGGATATTTACAATAAGCATTTTAAGCAATACGGTATTCCCAATTACCGAAATGCGGATGCCATGCCGGAAAACCACGCCCTTGACCTTGCAGGCATTGCCAACGAAAACGATCTAAAATTTGAAACCGTTCAAAAGTGTATGACCCGCGGGATGGATGTTGTGGTGGATAAGCCTTTATGCATAACCCGGAACGAACAAGCGGAAATCGAGAAAACGGTATCCCGGCTAAAAAAAGACATCATCATGCTTTTGACGCTAAGGGGCAATCCCTCGTACATGGCCGTCAAGGAATGCATGGATAAAAAAATGATCGGAGAGCCGGTGCACTGCCACATTCGGATGTCGGTGCAATTGAAGAAAGAACAGCGTCCGCCTTGGTTTTTAGACG
>JAAYHZ010000291.1 GCA_012744235.1 Clostridiaceae bacterium | reverse complement strand
ATGCTGGAGTATCATAAGCAAAAAGAAGCCGTCGTTACCATTGCGTATATCCAAGTGCCCCGGGAGGATGCAAGCCGTTTCGGCATTATGAATACCGACGATGACGGAAGGATACTGGAATTCGACGAAAAGCCCAAGGTTCCGAAAAGCAATAAAGCTTCCATGGGCATCTATATCTTCGATTGGGCAATCCTGAAGCGGTACCTGATCGAGGACCAAACCGTTTCGGGCTCGAACAACGATTTTGGAAAAGATATTTTACCGAGAATGTTAAACAACAAAGAGCGTATGTATGCTTACCTCTTCGACGGCTATTGGAAGGACGTAGGAACCATCCAAAGCTTTTTCGAAGCCAATATGGATTTACTGAACGATCCTCCCCAATTGGACCTTTACGATACCCAGTGGAGAATTTATTCGAGAAACCCCGGCAAACCGCCTCATTACGTTTCCGGGGAATCGACGGTAATCCGCAGCATCATTACCGAAGGATGCGAAATATACGGGGACGTGTCCCGCTCGGTTTTGTTTTCGGGGGTTTACGTAGGAAAAGGGTCGAAAATCATCGATTCCATTCTGATGCCTAACGTAAAGGTAGGAGAAAATACGGTGATTCAAAACGCCATTATCGGGGAAGACGACGTAATCGGGGACAATTGTCGTATCGGATACGGAGACGAGGATATCAATCGTTGTGCTCCCGATATCTACAAAAACGGGATCACGGTACTAGGAGAAGGAATTACCGTATCCTCCGGGGTTCGAATCGGGAAGAATGTGATGATAGACAAAGACGTAACGGATAATAGGGATATAAAGTCAGGGGAATGTGTCATGGAGGAGAAGCGGTCATGAGAGATACGATGGGCATTATTTATTCGGGAGAAACCGACGCAAGTTTAAAAGAATTGACTCGTTCGAGGTCAACGGCGGCCGTACCTTTCGGCGGCCGGTACCGTATTATCGATTTCATATTGTCCGGCATGGTGAATTCGGGGATCCGCAACGTAGGAGTGATTACCCAGAACAATTACCATTCCTTGATGGATCATTTGGAATCCGGAAGCTACTGGGACTTAGACCGCAAAAAGGACGGACTGTTCATTTTGCCTCCTTACGTGAGCAAGGGGAATACCGGATGGTACAAAGGATCGGCGGACGCCCTTCACAATTGCATCGCCTATATCCGAAGAAGCACCCAACGGTATGCGGTATTGGCCGGCGGATCCATGGTATGCAACATTACTTACGACGATGTTTTGAACTTCCACAAAGAAAAGAATGCGGACATTACGGTCATCTACAAGGATATGCCCCAAATGGATCCGAAGGACCTTTCCAGGCATACATTGATTGAAACGGATTCTTCCGACAGAATCTGCGACATGGTCACGAAACCCTCTTTGCCGAGGTCTACCTAGGTGATCATGGAAATGTATATTATTGAAAAGGATCTGTTGGAATATTTGGTGGAAGAATGCGCTTCACGCGGCCGTACGGATTTTATAAAAGACATTTTAATCGATAATCTGCAGGACCTCCGCATATACGGATACGAATTCAAAGGATATGTGGCAAGCATTCGAACCATCAATGCCTATTTCAAGCACAGTATGGACTTGCTGGATTGGGATATTCGGAACGATTTGTTTTTTAAAAACGGTCCCATCCATACCAAAGTCAAAGACGAGGTGCCGGCTAAATACGGTGTCGATGCCGTTGCGAAAAATTCCTTGGTTGCCGACGGATGCATCGTGGAGGGGACGATTGAAAATTGCATATTGTTCCGCGGCGTTCGCATCGCAAAAGGCGCCGTAGTGAGAAACAGCATTATCATGCAAAAATGCGAGGTGCAGGAGCAAGCGTTGATCGAAAACGTCATATTGGATAAAGACGTAATCGTAAGAAGAGGGAAGCGTTTGATCGGGCAAGACAGCTATCCCATTGTGATCGGTAAAAAAATCATTATTTAGGAGAGACGTACATGTTGAAAATATTAATGGCGGCTTCCGAAGCGAACCCTTTTGCAAAAACCGGCTGCTTGGCGGACGTTTTGGGTTCCCTGCCCCAAGCTTTTATAACAGCGGGTGCCGATGTTCGGGTGGTCATGCCGAAATACGGTACCATACCTTCTCATTTGAAAAACGGTATCATTCACAAACGTTACCTTTATATTCCGTTGGGGCATCGGAGCCGGTATGCAGGTTTGGAAGAAGCAAAATACAAAGGCGTCACCTTCTACTTTATCGATAACGAGGAATATTTTAAAAGGGGAGGACTATACGGATACGAAGACGACGGAGAGCGATTCGCCTTCTTTTGCAAAGCCGTTTTGGAATTGATTCCCTATTTGGACTTTGTACCGGATATCCTTCACTGCCACGATTGGCAGACCGGGATGATACCGGTTTTGTTGGAAGCCTTTTATAGAACCAAAGAACCTTACGAACACATTCAAACGGTATTTACGATTCATAATCTGAAATACCAAGGCATCTTTCCCGTATCGTTTTTTAAAGAATTTTTCGGGTTGGAGGATTCCTGGTTTACCATTGACAAGCTGGAGTTTTACGGAAATGCAAGCTTTATGAAAGGAGGTCTTGTATTTTCCAAAGCTTTGACGACGGTAAGCAAAACCTACAGCGAAGAAATTCGCTACCCCTATTTCGGCGAAGGGTTAGAAGGAGTTTTGTCCGCAAGGAAAGAGGACCTTTACGGAATCATCAACGGAATCGATTGCGATGAATTCGACCCTTTTACGGATTCCTTGATTGTAAAACGATACGACAAGGACAGCTTGGAGAATAAAGAAGAGAACAAAGCGGAGCTGCAATTGGAGTTGAATCTGCCCATACGAAGGGATGTTCCGGTCATCGGGCTGGTATCCCGTTTGACGGATCAAAAGGGCTTGGATTTAATCGCTTGCGTTTTGGATGAGCTCTTAATGGAAGATATTCAATTTGTCGTATTGGGAACCGGGGACCCGCAATACGAGAATATGTTCAGAGAAGCCCAAAGAAAATATCCGAACAAAATGTCGGCCAACATCCGATTCGACAATACGTTGGCTCACAGAATCTATGCTTCGTCCGACTTGTTCTTAATGCCGTCTTTATTCGAGCCCTGCGGGTTAGGGCAAATGATCGCCATGCGATACGGAAGCTTGCCCGTCGTTCGGGAAACCGGAGGCTTGAAGGATACGGTCATCCCCTATAACGAATTCACGGGAGAAGGGAACGGCTTTTCCTTTCAAAATATTAACGCGCACGATATGTTGTATACCGTACGCTACGCATTGAGGATATATAAAGACAAAGAACGGTTTCGAAGCATACAAAAAGAAGCCATGGCGGGGGACTTCAGCTGGAACCGGTCCGCACTCCGGTATTTGGAGGTGTACAAAAGGACCGTCGAATAAAGGGGGTTTATAAACCCCGTACATAACAAATTTTAAAACGAAAGGTTGACAAAATGATTGATGCATCGGATAAAAACAAAATCAAAAGAAGATTCGAAGACAACTTAAAAAGCCATTATGGCAGAACCGTAAAGGATGCCGGAAAAAAACAACTATACAAAGCCTGCGCTTTGACTTTAAGAGACGAAATTATGGAAAATTGGGTGGAAAGCGAGAAGAAAACCGCCGATAATCGGCAAAAACAATTGTACTACCTTTCCATCGAATTTCTTACGGGAAGAGCTCTAAGAAACAATTTAATCAACTCTTTACAAGAGAAAGCCTATTCGGAAGCATTCCGGGAAATGGGGATTGATCCGGATGAGTTAGTGGAGTTAGAGCCGGATGCCGGATTAGGCAACGGAGGCCTAGGAAGGCTGGCCGCTTGCTTTTTGGACTCCTTGGCTACCCTCGACCTTCCGGGACACGGCTTCGGTTTACGATACCAATACGGGATGTTTAAGCAAAAGATCGTAGACGGATACCAATTGGAAATGCCGGACCTGTGGCTGGAGGACGGAAACGTTTGGGAAATCCCTCGACCCGAAGAACAAAAGGAAGTCCGCTTTGGAGGACGGGTGGTTGAGACCGTGGAAAACGGAAGAACGGTCTACAAGCACACGGACTATATTACCGTTCTTGCGGTACCTTACGATACGCCCATTGTAGGCTACGGAGCAAAAAGAGTGAATACGCTGAGGCTGTGGAGCGCCAAATCCGCAAAGAATCTGGATATGGGTCTTTTCGGAAGAGGGGACTATTTGAAAGCATCCGCGGAAAAGGAATTGGCGGAGGTCATATCGAAGGTCCTGTACCCGGACGACAACCATTACGAAGGAAAGGCCTTGCGCTTAAAGCAGCACTATTTCTTCGTATCCGCTTCCGTCCAGTGTATTGTGGAAAATTTCAAAAAGCGATACGGGGATTTCAAGCTGTTCCCCGACAAAGTGGCCATTCATATTAACGACACCCATCCGGCCTTGGCCATTCCCGAATTAATGCGAATTCTGGTGGATGAAGAGGGCTTGGACTGGGATACCGCTTGGGATATCACGGTAAAAACCTTTGCCTATACCAACCATACCATCATGGGGGAGGCTTTAGAGCGCTGGCCGGAAAACCTTTTCAAAGAGCAGCTTCCTCGAATCCACATGATCGTCCGAGAAATCAATGAAAGGTACTGCCGGTCCTTGTGGAATCATTACCCCGGGCAGTGGGACAAAATCGCCCAAATGGCGATCGTCGCCTACGGGGAAGTGAGGATGGCCCCTCTTTGCATCGTAGGAAGCCGATCGGTCAACGGGGTATCGCCCCTTCATACAAGCATATTGAAAAACGACGTATTCAAGGAATACAACCGATTGGAGCCTCATAAGTTCATCAACATTACCAACGGCATTACCCAAAGAAGATGGCTTTTGCTTTCCAATCCGGAATTGGCTTCTTTGCTGAACGAAACCATCGGAGAAAGCTGGGTTACGGAGCCTTCGCGATTGAAGGATTTGGAGCCTTTTACGGAAGACGCCTCTTTTCGTGAAGCCTATGCAAAGGTGAAAGCGAATAACAAGAAGCGCTTGGCAAAATACATTCAAGAGCATAACCGTATCGATGTCGATACCGATTCCATTTTTGACGTTCAGGTAAAGCGCTTGCACGAGTACAAAAGGCAGCTTTTGAACATCTTGCATATCATGCATTTGAATACGGAGCTTTTGTATAACCCCGGTGCGGACATTCATCCGAGGACCTTTATCTTCGGAGGCAAGGCATCTCCCGGCTACCATCGAGCCAAATTAATCATTAAGCTCATAAACACGGTAGCGGACAAGATTAATCGAGATAAAAAAATCAGCGCAGTATTGAAAGTCGTATTCCTCGAAGATTACCGCGTGACGCTGGCGGAAAAAATTATACCCGCCGCCGATGTCAGCGAGCAGATATCCACCGCAGGAAAAGAAGCGTCGGGAACGGGGAACATGAAGTTTATGCTAAACGGTGCATTGACCGTAGGCACCATGGACGGAGCGAATATTGAGATTTACAAGGCCGTAGGAGAGGACAACATGTTCATATTCGGTCTTAATGCCGACGAAGTAAAAAGCATGCAAATGCACGGCACCTACGATCCCCAAACCCTTTATCGGGAAAACCATCGAATCAAGCTGGTTTTGAACCAATTGGTCAACGGCTTTTTGGTACCGGAGGACACAAATCTCTTCGCGGAAATATATCGATCCTTGCTGTACGGAGAGCACGGCAATCCGGCCGACCCTTATAT
>JAAYHZ010000290.1 GCA_012744235.1 Clostridiaceae bacterium | reverse complement strand
GGTCCATGTATCCTTTGTTCTGCTTAAAGAGCACTTTGCTCCTTGTGGAAAAAGCGCAGCTTACGGAAGCCGAAAAGAAAAAGATTTTGTTTGAAAACGCCGAAAGCTTTTTAGGAAAAAGCTTTTTCGGAAGGTAATTAGCCAAAATTTGAAGAGAAAACAAGCACGAAAAGCTTTTGGTTTCCATGCTTTTCGTGCTTGTTTATGAAAAGGTACGCTTTATGAAAAAAACTCCTTTTCCGTTTTTTGTACTTTACTTTCTCGTGTATATGCTCAACGTCATATACTCTACTTTTTTTCCCGTGTATTTGGACGGTCTGGATATTCCTTCCGAACAAATCGGAATTCTTTTGTCCATCGGCCCGTTTATAAACATATTAGCCCAGCCTTTTTGGGGAATTGCAAGCGACAGAGCCAAATACAAAAACACCGCCGTTATGGTTATGTTTGTTTTCAGTGCGCTGACGGTGCTTTTGTTTCCTTTGTCAAGGTCCTTTTATTACCTTATCATCTGCTTCGTTGTTTTTATGTTTTTTCGAACGTCCGCCCCGGTTATTACCGATGCCATTGCTTTGGAATACTTAAATGAACGGAACTTGTCTTTCGGCCCCGTAAGAATCGCAGGATCCATCGGTTATTCCGCCATGGCGATTTTGGCGGGGATTTTGTCCAAGGGAAACGGGTCGAATATCTTCTACCTGTATGCGGTGGCATCCGGCCTTGCGTTTTTGGTTATGTTCTTCATACCTAAAATCGAGGGTCACAGAAAAAAGGACCAAAAACAGCCGGTTACCGTTCTTTTTCAATATAAAAGCTTAATGAAAATGATTCTATTTGCTTTTGTAATTCAGGTTACCATGGGCTATTACTACAGCTTTGCGTATATCCATATGCGGAATCTGGGTGCCGACAACACGTTGATCGGCGTTGCCACCATGATCGCTTCCTTAAGCGGGATTCCGTTTTTATGGTTCGCCAAAAAGATTATCGATAAGCTCGGACCGGAAATGACCTTACTGGCAGCAGGATTTGTGACCGGGCTTCGTTGGCTGTTCTTTGCTTTCGTTCAGAACCCTTGGGTCCTGGCCGTTCTTCAAGTGCTTCACGGACTGAACTTTGTCGTTTTCAGCTACACGCTGTCGGTAAATATCAGTAAAAAGGTTCCGGCCGATCTGAAAGCTACGGGGCAATCCTTAAACGCACTGGTGGTTTTCGGGATATCGAGCATCGTAGGAAGCGCATTGGGAGGAATTTTAGATGCCGAGTTCGGAAGCAGAGGCGTATTTTTAATCAATCTGGCCTTGGCCATGATCGCATGTCTTTCGTACTTCCGGGAATGCCGTAAAGAAGCGATAAGCAGCGAGAATTTGTAAAATTTACGGAATCGCGTTGCCGACCCGTATGATATAATAAGCAAAAAGCGAGCATAATAAGCAAAAGTACGTGAAATGGCAAGGAGAGGCTTTCATGAAAATCAATGTGAAGGAACGATTAAAAGGAGCCGTAACGGGATACAAAACCGCTTTTTTCAACGCGCCTTTTGCCATGATTTTATTCGGTATCATCGGTGTTCTGTCACTTGTGTTAAATCGGCGTGATTTGGATAACGAGCTTTCTCGAAGCTTGGAAAGAATCCTTTGGGTTTGTGTTTTAGGCGTACCGTTATCCGTGTTGGCGGACCGGATTGCGTATTCTTTTCGTAGAAAAGACTTATCTCTCCTTCCGTGGCTTGCTACGGCCGTTTTTTTGATTCTCTACTATTTCTTCGGGCTTCCCGATTTTTCCATGAAGCCCATGACCCGTTTGGTCGGCTTGTTCTTTGTTTTCCTGGCCGCATATATTCTCTTCCAATGTGAAAAATGGAAAATCGATCATGCAAAATATACGCTGTATATTTTGCAAAGACTTTTTTTCGCCGGCATTTATACGTTGGTTCTATGGGGCGGGATATTCTTTACTTTTTTTGCCTTCAGCGAGCTTATGGATATGGAGCTTTGGAATCGTGCTTACTTTGACATCTTGATCGTTGTCGTATGCTATATAACCTCCGCCTACTTTTTCTACGGTTTGCCGAAAGAAAAACAGGACCCTGCATACGAAATTCCTCCCTTTATCACAACCATGCTATCCTACATTCTCATTCCCGTGATTTTAGCTTATACGGCCGTTTTGTACCTTTATTTTATTCGTCTTTTGATTACCTTTCAATGGCCGGAGGGCATATTGGGACATTTGGTATTATGGTACGGGCTT
>JAAYHZ010000289.1 GCA_012744235.1 Clostridiaceae bacterium | reverse complement strand
TTCCGACGGGGTGAAGCTGTATACCACGATTATTACCATCGCCATTGCCGGTTCCTGTTTGGGATTTTTACCTTTTAACATGAATCCCGCCAAAATATTTATGGGCGAAACCGGTGCCGCCTTTCTGGGCTTTACATTAGGCATCATCACCATACAAGGAACCTTAAAATCCTATGCGGCCATTTCCATAGTTTTGCCGGTACTCATATTGGCCATTCCGCTATTCGATGCCGTCTTTGCTTTTTTCCGCAGATTAAAAAACGGCAAGGCCATTGCCAAAAGAGACCGAGCTCATTTGCACCACCGTTTGATTGACATGGGATTAAGCCAAAGATGGAGCGTGCTGACGCTTTATGTGGCCAGTGCCGCCTTCGGCATCTGCGCCGTGGCCTTAGCCGCCGATCGGCTTAAATACGGTGCGTATTTGTTGATTGTTATCTTTGTTGTTATCTTTATCGGCATTCGATATATGAAAGAGTTTGCCGAAAAGATGCGCTTGTCGGCAGAAAATCAAAAGGACGGGGCAACGACGACGAATAGCTTTAACGGTACGGAAGAGCTTGAACAAAACCCGGAGAATCCTTCCCAAGACGAAAATCAAATCATGTAAAGGCGGTATGAAGATGAGGAAAATTAAAGTACTACCTGTTTTCGGAACGCGGCCGGATGCCATTAAAATGGCGCCGCTGATCCGGGCACTGAGAGAATGCGAGTATATAGACCTTGTAGTTTGCAGCACCGGTCAGCATAAGGAGATGTTGGACCAGGTGCTTGAAGCGTTCGGCATCAAACCGGATTACGATTTGCAGGTTATGAAGCCCCGACAAACCCTTGAATCGGTTACGGCGGACATTTTAAAGGGCTTCAAGGAAGTGCTGCTTGCAGAAAAACCGGATTTAACCTTGGTTCACGGGGATACCAACACATGCCTTTCTTGTGCATTGGCTTCTTTCTACGGAAAAGTCCCTTGCGGTCACGTGGAAGCGGGGCTTCGATCTTTCGACAAATACCTTCCTTTCCCTGAAGAAATGAATCGCGTTTTAACCGGGCGATTAGCGGATTTGCATTTTGCACCCACACGGGAAAACAAGAACAATTTGCTTCGAGAAGGAATCGGTCCGGAGCATATCTATATTACCGGGAACACATCCATCGACGTTGTAAAAAATTCCGTAAAGCCGGATTATCAATTCCAAGATTCGTTTTTACAAAACTATGATTTTTCCAATAAAAGAGTCATCTCCGTTACGGCTCACCGAAGAGAAAATATAGGACAGCCGTTGGTGAATATTTGCAATGCTCTATTGGATACGGTGGAGCGTTTTGACGATGCGGAAGTAATTTATGCCGTTCATATGAACCCGGCCGTAAGGGAAATCGTATACCCGACCCTGCGCCACGAACGCATTCATTTAATCGATCCTTTAGGTCTTTGGGACATGCACAATTTAATGGCGCGATCCTATATGATCGTAACGGACTCCGGAGGACTGCAGGAGGAGGGTCCCGCTTTGGGAAAACCGGTGTTGGTTTTAAGAAATGAAACGGAAAGGCAAGAAGCGGTGCAAGCCGGTACCGTAAAGCTTGCCGGAACCGATCGCGAGGTCATCGCAAGCATGATCGCCGAACTGATGGAGGACGAAAAGGTTTACGACCGAATGGCCAGAGCTTGCAATCCTTACGGAGACGGAAACGCATCAAAGCGCATTGTTGACGCAATATTATATGAATTCGACATTTTAAAAGAACGACCGGAGGATTATCATTCGTAAAGGAATGTTGTTTTATGGATATACGGCTTCCGAATTCCGTTTCCTTTGTGTTGAATCGATTGGAGCAAAAAGGCTTTGAAGCCTATATCGTAGGAGGCTGCGTACGAGACTCCCTCCTTGGAAAAGAGCCTTACGATTGGGATGTCTGTACCGATGCAAAGCCGGATGAAATCAAGGATTGTTTTTCGGATTTTACGACGGTGGATACAGGCATCCGATTCGGAACCGTTACCGCGGTATTTCCCGATATGGACATTCAAATTACCGCTTACCGCACGGATTCCGAATATTCGGATTACCGAAGGCCGGATCGAGTTTCTTTTACCGACAGCTTAAAAGAGGATTTAAGCCGAAGGGATTTTACGATCAATGCCATGGCTTATCATCCTACAAAAGGATTGGCGGATTTTTTCGGAGGCTTGGCGGATTTAGAGAAAAAGACCATCCGCTGCGTGGGAGATCCGAGCAAGCGGTTTACGGAAGACGCTTTGCGGATTTTGCGAGCGCTTCGGTTTTCATCGGTTCTATCCTATTTCATCGAAGAAAATACGAAAAAAGCCGCTCATCAATACAAGTCCTTGCTTTTAAAAATTTCGGCGGAAAGAATCGTAAATGAGTTTAACAAGCTGCTATTGGGAGATTTCGTTGCCGAGGTTTTGACGGAGTTTTCCGATATTTTTGATCTCCTTGTTCCGGAATGCAAAATTTCCGAAAGAAACGACATACCGAAAAGTATGATAAGCGCGCCGAAGGATTTGGTCGTAAGGCTTGCCCTTTTATTTTCCGATACGAAAGAAAATCCCTCGGAAAGCGCTCTTTTTGCAAAAAGAACGCTGCAGGATTTAAAGTATGACAAAGATACCCTTCAAAAAACTTGTTTTCTGGTTAAAAACGCTTCCTTGAGGTTAGAAAACGGCTTAGAAAGCGTTTTAAAGCATTTTAAGAGACTTTCTCCTTCCATGTATATGAAAATATTAGATGTCAAAGAGGCTCGCCTAAAAGGACTAAATGCAGGCTGTGAACAATTAAAGCTTATAGAAGACTGCCGTAATACGGCATATCGTATTCTTTCCGGGGATTACTGCTGGTCCGTTTCTTCGCTTAAGGTAAACGGAAACGATTTGAAGGAAATAGGAATCGAGGAAGGGATTCGAATCGGAAAAACCTTGGACCGGTTGGTCGACGAGGTCATCGAAGGTCGCGTAAAAAACAAAAAAGAGGATTTGATCCGCTATGTTTTGGATAGGGTTTGTCAGGAATTGCCCTAACCGATTGTTGACATTTTCCTATCATTCGCATATACTGGAAATTGAAAAAGTGAATACTGTGGATGATGGATATCGGGAGATTTCCCGTTTATGCGGAAGCCGAAGAAGCAAGTCTTCCGTAAGTCAAGTCGGCGGAGGATGAATCTTTCAGGCAAAAGGACCGAATCCGGACAACACTCTGAAAAGCGAAAAGCACCGAAGGAGCAATATTGTTCAATAGAAACTCTCAGGTAAGGGAACAGGGAAAATGACGGCGTTGTTTTTCTTGTTTTTTTTATTAGCATAAAATATTCGAAAGGGTTTATGGATATGAGAACAGTTTTGTACGATTTGCATAAGTCTTTAGGTGGAAGGATGACGGATTTTCACGGATGGGAGCTGCCCGTTCAGTTCGAAGGAATTGTCAATGAACATCTCCATGTAAGAAGCAATGTAGGAATCTTTGACGTTTCCCATATGGGGGAAATCATCGTAAAAGGCCCCCAAGCATTGGAATTTTTACAGTATGCTTTGACTGCCGACGTGAAAGATTCTTATGCCGGTCAAAAAGCGGTGTATGCGATTTTGTGCAATGAAGAAGGAAAAATCGTTGACGACTTGATCGTTTACGGAATCGGTCCTTCGGAATTTTTACTGGTGGTCAATGCCTCCAATACGGAAAAGGATTTCGAAAAGCTTTGTTCCGTTAAAGAAGGATTTGATGTCATCGTGGAAAACAAATCCTCGGAATATGCACAAATCGCCGTACAAGGCCCTAAAAGTCAACAAGTATTACAGCCTCTTTGTGATTTTGATCTTTCCCAACTAAAATTCTTCCGTTTTAAAACCGACGTTAAAGTAAAAAACGTTCCTTGTCTGATCTCTCGTACGGGATATACCGGAGAGGACGGCTTTGAAATCTATTGCCGGCCTTCGGATGCCGCATCTCTTTGGACTTCCCTTTTGGAAAATCCCCTTGTAAAACCCATCGGTTTAGGAGCAAGAGACACGCTGCGCTTTGAAGCCTGCTTGCCTCTTTACGGACAGGAATTGGACGAAACCGTTACGCCCTTTGAAGCGAACCTTTCGAGATTCGTTCATATGGAAAAAGGGGACTTTTTAGGGAAAAAGGCTTTCGGGGAAGCGAAAAGAATGCTAATCGGATTGAAAATGGACGGCAAGGCGATACCTCGAACCGGGTACCCGGTGTATTATAACCGTCAAGAGGTGGGAAAGGTAACGTCGGGAGGTTTTTGTCCTTCTTTAAACGGCGTTTATGCCATGTGCATCGTGGACAAGAAAGAGTATTCCGAAGAAGGCTTTGAGGTTATGATCCGGAATAAGCCGGCAGGTGCAAAAAAGGTGAGTATGCCTTTTTATACAAAGAAATATAAAAAATAAGGAGACGGGATTATGATACCGAAAAATTTATACTACACCAAGGAACACGAATGGGTAAAAGTCACCGACGAAGGTTTGGTTGTGGGCATAACCCATTATGCCCAAGAGCAGTTAGGTGATATTGTGTACGTGGAACTGCCGGAGGTAGGCAGCGAATTTAATGCACAAGATGCCGCATCGGTGGTGGAGTCGGTAAAAACGGCATCGGATATTTACATGCCGGTAAAAGGCGTCATAAAGGCGGTCAATCGTGAATTGGAAGACCGTCCGGAGCTCATCAATGAAGATTGCTACACAAACTACATTTTCATAATCGATGCGGAGGATGCCGATCTTAGCGGCTTGCTGAGCGCCGACGAGTACGCCGAATACCTTAAGGAGCTGGGAGAATGAATAAATATATTCCGAATACACCGACTCAAGCAAAAGAAATGCTTTCCGCTTTGGGGATCGATAGTGTAGACCGGTTGTTTGATTGTATTCCCGATTCCATTAAGAGCAAAAACCGAATGAACCTTCCGAAGGGTTTATCGGATCCGGATTTGGAAAGAACGCTTCGTTCTTTAGCCGGCAAAAACAAAAATACGGAAGATTTTATTTGCTTTATAGGAGCCGGGGCGTATGACCGCTATATCCCTGCCGTTGTAAAGGCGATTCTTCGAAGACAAGAATTCTATACCGCCTATACGCCTTACCAAGGGGAAGCCAGCCAAGGATGGCTTCAGGCCATATTCGAATACCAGTCCATGATATGCAGCTTAACCGGCATGGAGGGATCCAACGCATCTTTGTACGACGGAGGTTCGGCTTTAGCGGAAGCGGTTACACTGTCAAACCTTGTTAAGAAGAAAGGATGCATACTTGTCAGCGGATGCTTGAATCCCCGGTACAAAAAGGTTCTTGACACGTATGTAAGGTATAAACACATTAAACTTTCGGTAGTTCCTCAAGTAAACGGCATAACCGACTTGGAATCCGTGTCGAAAGAGGATCTGGCCGAAAGCGGATGCTTGATTATCCAAAACCCCAACTATTTCGGATGCTTGGAGGACATGACTTATGTATCGGAATTCGCCAAGAAAAACAACCTGCATTTGATTGTTTCGGTGAACCCGATTTCGTTAGGCATACTGCAGCCTCCCGGTGAATACGAAGCCGATATCGTCACGGGAGAAGGCCAAGAATTAGGAAATGCCTTGTCCTTCGGCGGTCCTTACCTTGGATTTATGGCCGTATCCAAAGCCTTCATCCGAAGGATGCCGGGAAGGATTGTGGGTCAAACCAAGGATGCGGAAGGAAAAACCGGATATGTTTTAACCATGCAAGCCCGAGAACAGCATATACGAAGAGAAAAGGCAACCTCCAACATCTGCTCCAACCAAGCCCTGAACGCCTTGGCGGCAGCGGTGTATTTGGCCGCTTTAGGGAAGGAGGGGATTCGGGAGGTTGCGCGCTTAAGCTTCAATAAAGCCCGATACTTGTATGAGGGATTAATAAAAACCGGCCTTTTCAAAGAGCGGTTCCAAACGCCTTTCTTTAACGAGTTTGTGTTGGATGCCGGAACGGATCCCGGAAAGCTTCAAAAAGCATTTCTGGAAAGGAATATTCTTTTCGGGCACAGTCTCAAAGACGAATTTCCCGATATGGAAAACGACTTGTTGATTGCCGTAACCGAGAAAAGGACCAAAGAAGAAATGGATCGGGTATTGGAAATGGCAGGTGATTTTGTATGACGAAGACGATTTTTGAACTTGGAATGCCGGGAAGAAAAGCCGTTTCTTTGCCGGAGTGTGACACGCCGGACTATATGGAGCATCTTCCTGAAAAATATCTTCGCAAAAAACCGGCGGAGCTTCCGGAAGTAAGCGAACCGGACATTATTCGCCATTACACGAATCTTTCCATGAAAAATTTCGGTGTGGACGCAAACTTTTATCCATTAGGATCTTGCACTATGAAATACAATCCGAAGATCAACGAGGAAATGGCGGCATTGCCGGGCTTTTCTTCGGTCCACCCGTTGCAGCCGGAGGAAACGGTGCAAGGGTGCTTGGAGCTGATGTATCGGTTGGAGGCGCTTTTATGCGAGATTGCCGGCATGGATGCTTTTTCTCTGCAGCCGGCGGCGGGAGCCCAAGGAGAAATCACCGGCCTGATGATCATGAGAAAATATTTGGATGATCACGGTCTAGGGCATAAAAACATTATATTGGTACCGGATTCCTCCCACGGAACCAATCCGGCTTCGGCGGCTTTGGCCGGTTTTGAAGTACAAACCGTTCCCAGCAATGAAAAAGGCCTGACGGATATGGAGCAATTAAAAGCCATGATTAACGACAAGGTGGCCGGCTTAATGCTGACCAATCCGAATAC
>JAAYHZ010000288.1 GCA_012744235.1 Clostridiaceae bacterium | reverse complement strand
TGCTATGGTTATCCTTTTTCTGACTTCGTGCACCGGCACGGATCCGAAAATATCCGAAAGCAGTATCACGGTAACGGAAATAACACGGGAAGAAGCGGAAGATAAACCGTTCACGAGCACCTTTTTCGGAGATGACGTGTTAAGGAATATTCAAACCAATTGCGAAAAATTTCCCGAATTCAAAGAAAAACGGCAAGAAATTGTAGAAGCGGCCGAAAAGTTTATGGAAATGACCTATGACGAACTGTGGGAGCTGGTTTTCGATCCGAATTTGGAGCGGTCCTGGATGGTTCTGTCTGACGGCATATGCCCTGCCTGCAGAAAGCCGGTGGTCATGTACGATTGGATTATCGATCCTTTTAAGCACCCTTGGAAGCTGATGTGTCCTCATTGCGAAGAATTATTTCCCAAAAACGATTTTTATGCTTTTTACCGTTCCGGATTGGATGAAAAGGGAAGGTTTTCTTACGATCGTGCGGACAAAAGTCTGCTTTTCAACGAGGAAACCGGGAACAAGGACGACAAGTTCGGTGTTGACGACGGCAGAGGGTTCAAGCAAGGAGACCGAATCTTCCGCTTTATCGCTACATATCTTGTTTACGGCCAATGGAAGAAGACCATTTTGGAAGGCATCAATACCTTATCCGAAGCCTATATCTATACCCAAAACCCGGAATACGGAATACGTGCGTTGATCCTTTTAGACCGCTTGGCGGATTTTTGGCCGGAATACGACTATTACAAGCAAGGGTGGTTGTATGAACGTATCCAATACTCCGCCGGTTATATTTCCTATCGAATCGATGCGGCTTTCGAGGCCTACGATATGGCGGTCGCTTACGACAAAGTAAAAGAGCTTCTTTTTAAGGAACCGAAAATTTGTGAATTTCTATCCGAAAAAGCTCTTCGAACGGAGAATAAAAATCCGAAAAAGACCCCGGAAGACGTAAAAAGAAATATCGACGAGAGAATTTTAAGGGATTTTATAAAAAATCCTGCCAAACTCCAATGCAACGTTCCTTACACCGATGTCGCTATTATTGTCGCTTCCGCCGTATTGGATTGGCCCGATAACCGAGGGGTGATTGCATCGAGGATACAAAGCATCATTACCGACAATACCAAATACGACGGGATGACGGGAGAAAGCGGTCTGATGGGGTATGCCGCCATGGGGAAAAGCGCCATCGCCAAGCTTTGCAACCTGTTCGTGTACACGGATCCCGATTTTATCAAAACCATGTACAACCGAAGCAAAGCTCTCTACCAGGCCTACCGCTTTCATATCGACCTTTACTGCGTAGATAAATACTACCCCATTTTAGGAGACACCTCCTATTTCGGTTTGGACGGAGGGACGTATCCTAACAGCGGCGGACTTGAAAACCTGATGCTGTACGAGCTTTACGAAGAAACAGGGGACGAGGATTTGCTAAGAGTCATTTATCAAGCAAACGGCAACAAAACCGAAGGGGCGTTTCTTTGGTTTCCCGGATTGCCGGATATTGACAAGCGGTGCGAAACCATCGACAGGGTGATAAAAGAAAAAAGCGTCGTAACATTGGAGAGCGTAAAAAAGGAAAAGTACCAAATCGCCGTGCTTCGTACCGGAGTAGGAAAGGATCGGACGGAGGTATGGATCAACTACGGCACCAACAAAATCTCTCACGACCATAAAGACGGTATGAATATCGGTATTTACTATAAAGATGCGGATTTGATGCCGGACAACGGCTATCCTAACGTAGCTTACGGCGACGGGTGGAACTCACCGGTGGTGGCGTGGGCGTACAACTCCATGGCACATAACGTGATTTCCTTCAACAACCAAAGCCATAGCCGAACCTTCGGAAGGATAACCTTATGGTCCATCGGTGATACCTTTAAAGTATTGCGGGCCAACGCATCCGGAACTTTCCCTAACGTAAAAAGGTACGAGCGGTCCTTATGCTTAATCGATATTACCGACCAAAACGCTTATGTGGTGGATGTATTTCGCGTAGGAAACGGGCCTGCGGGTACCTACGAGCGTTTCAATCGAGGGAATATCGGGAAGATGGAAGTAAAAGGCCTACGATTTTTGGACGTTCAAAAATCGTATCCCTCGGGTGTTTACATGAAAAACTTTAAACGCAGCATCCAAACGGATGCGGTATGGGAAGCGGACTGGGCAACGGAAGATTACTTTGATGTCATCGAATACGGAGAAGACATGCATCTTCGTCTGTTGGATTTAACCCGCGGGGAAACGGTGTATATATGCGATACTTGGCTTCCTCCGTCCTATGAAATGAGTACGGACGGACACCAAGGGTTTCAGCTTCCGACGGTTATTACATCCAAGACCGTAAGGGAAGGAGAAACAACGGCCTTTGTAAGCGTTTTAGAGCCCTATTCAAAAGAACCGCTCATTACGAATGTGAAGCGTTTAAGCTGCATGCTTTTATCCGACGGCAAAGACCCGGATACGAATATTGCAATCTCCGTGGAAAATGCAACCGGAACCACGGATGTGATTATCCTTGTAGATCCGGAAACGGTGTCTTCCGATTCGGTGAAAGTGACGGCGGATAAGGGAGAGATTACAACCGATGCGCAAGCATGCTTTGTGAGGTACGACAAGGAAGGAAATCTAAAAATGATCCGTGCATCAAAAGGATCATTCGTAAAAATTAACGATAGGGAGTATTCTATCAAAAATTCCGAAGAACCTACGATCATCGATTTTCCCTAATTTAAGGGAATCGGTGGCAAATTAGGGCTTCGGTTGTGCTATAATAAATTTGGTCCATACAGGAAAATACGGTATGATAAAAAAACATGGTTTACATATCCATAAGGAGGCTCTATGAACCGCTCATTGAAAAAAATCATTTCTTTAGGACTCATTTTCATAATGCTTCTTTCGGCATCTTGCACCCAAACGGGAGAAAAAGAGCCGTTAACGAAAGAAACCGAAGAGACTACAACCGTCGAGCAAACGGTTACAACCGCAAAAGAAACGACTCCGAGCAAGACGGAGGAAACAACCGCGAAGCCTGTTGAAGTTGAAATACCCGTATCCGGCACCTTTTATTCCAAAACCATTTTGGAAAACATTCAAAAGAATTGCGAAGAGCTTTTGGAATTTAAGGCGGCGAAGCAAATCGCCATCAATGCGGCTAAAAAGTACCTGGAATTGGATTACGATGAATTGTGGGGATGGATATACGGGCCGGAGCTGGATCGATCTTGGATGGTGTTATCCGACGGAATCTGTCCTAGCTGCAGGCAGCCGGTTATTATGTACGATTGGATAATCAATCCCCAGACGAATCCGTGGAAGCTGCAATGTCCGAAATGCAAGGAGTTCTTCCCGAAAAACGACTTTTACGCCTATTACC
>JAAYHZ010000287.1 GCA_012744235.1 Clostridiaceae bacterium | reverse complement strand
TTTCCTCCGGATTGGGGTTGATAATACTTGGCATTCGAGCCTTGCCTCCAGTACGGAAGGGTGGTCAAGGGTCCTCCGATAAAGCCGCCTTCGGCTAACAACACGTCTTCTTCTTTCATCAATATTCGGTTGTTCCGTCCGACTACGTAGTAGGGTTCGTCTCTTTTGCCGGAATTTCCGTACAAGGCTACGTCCGGACGTATGGCTTTGATGGCTTTGTTGCAGTGCTCCATAAATTTCCGCAAGCAGTCCGCTTGGAAAAAGGCCAGCTTTCGAAATCCGGGAGTGCCCGGCTCTTTTATGGGCATATCCGTTCCGTACCGCTCCTTGTATAGCTTCTTGCAGGTATCGCAATAGCATGCTTTCGGATACAGGCAGGGCCCGTCGAAGAAAATGCCGTCAATTGGATATTGGCAAAGCTCGATACAAACATCCCTTACCCAATCTCGCCAAGGAGAATTGACGCAAAAGGTGGTTTCGATGCCGTACAAATTGTCCACAATCGTTCCGTCGTAGCGAACCTGCCTCCACTCGGGATGCTCCGCTCCGAAATCCGGTTTGATGGCGTGGGTATTGAAATAGACGATGGTACGGTATCCTGCCGGAATGGATTTTTCAAGATAATCTTTTAAGTAATCTCGGCCGACTCTTTTAAAGTTCTTGGAGTTGAAATAGCAGACACGGTTGGTCAAATGACCATCAATAAAGCTGAGGCCGTGGGTTTGCAAGGCGTTGGACGCCTTGATATGGTTCACTTCCCTTTCGGGATCCGCATGTACTTGCCAATCGTTCCCGCTAGATATTCCGGGCAAGGTGGCCATGTTCTGTTCGTAAATCAATAATGGCTCTTTTTCCCACCAGCGAATGTTTTCTTCTTTAACTTTAACCATTTGAAGCTCCTTCATTTTTTTCCTCGTATAGCTTATTATACAAACAAAAGGCCTTATCCGAGTAATTTTTCTTCAAATAAGGCCGTTGTATAAGTAAGTTAACCGGTACTATTGGTCTTACGGCAACACAGGCCTCGTATATTTTTCAAATTTGTCGTTGTTGTCATAACCGCCATGATCTCTCCGCTTACCTCCTGCCAATCCTTCACGTAGTCGTTGTACATGCTTCCCATGTACATATAGTCGATGTACTTGTAAGGCTCGACGGTGTATTTTTTCGTCCAGCTGTTTTGATCCGAGAATCCCCATATGAACACGCGGACTTCGTTCATGTTGTAGCCGTATTCCGGCGTAAAGGAACCGATGAATCCGGGATTTCCTTCCGATGCGTATCTACGATAGTGAGACGGTATTTTGTCGATAGGGGTTTGAACCTGACCGCCCGCCCACGGTTCCCCGGTCCATCTATAATGCACGCCTTCGATACCGTATACGATGGTTCTCCAGAAATCGTCGTCGGGATTGGAATAGGCGTCGTTCCAGATGGTGAAGATTCTTGCCAATTTATCGTCGGAAACGCTTGCTCCGATGGTATAGGCGCTGGTGGCGAAGGCATCCAAGCGGTGCCTCTTGCTTCCCCAGGTTCCTTCCGGGCCCGGACCCGCCATGGCAGGCAGTATGAGGAACGTAGCCGATTCGTCCACGCTCATCCATATGCTCGGAGGCTGGCGATCGGAGTATTCCGGAAGATCCGGTCTTGCGATGTATTGGCTGTCGCACAGGAAGAATCCGATTTTACCTGTGGCCCAGTTGGCCAACGTATTGTCATACCAGGATCCTTGCGGAGCCAAGCTTTGGAATCCTTCGGGCAGGGTTCTCATGTAGCCCTTTTGGTACATGTCAAAGGCCCATTCCATATAATCGCGGAAGCCGGTATGGGCGTAATAGGGCACCACGTCTCCCGTGGTTTCATCCAAGTACAAGTAGTTTGCCGCCGTGGTGATGCCGAATTGTCCCCAGTAAGAATCCACCCAGGACACATGGTTATGAGGATAAATGATGGCTCCGTAGGTATCGTCAATACCGTTTCCGTCCGGATCGTCCTCCGTAAAGGCGCGGAAGATATCGTTCATTTCTTCATGTGCAAATACATGGTTGGTGATAAACAGCTGTCCGTCGTATTTTCCCAGCTTTTCGTCCGAGATTTTCACCGGCACAAGCTCCGATTCCGGAGGATCGTATCCAACGCTCTCCAACCAATCCAAACGGATCAAAGGCCAGTTGTAATAGGTTTTGTAACGACCCAAAATCATGGCTACGCCGTAGTATTCGTCGGACAAGGAACCGTCTTCCTTTTTAATATTGCTGTAGTTATAGGAAGAGGGAGCGTTATTCTCCATTTGTTGATAGTAGTACGGGAAATATTTTTTATACATGTCGATATGGATGCTCCTTGTGAAGCCTTCCTCGTACAACTGCACCTGGTTCAGCGGAGAATGCGGGAGATAACTGACGTCGGGAATATCTCCTGCCGCCAGCATCATGGCGATGCCTTCCGCGTCATAGTTGCTGATGTTCCATACCTTAAAATCCACGTTGTAACGTTCCTCAATCATCAGTTCATCCATAGCGCCTTCGATATATTTATCGTCGTTGATATGGGTCAGCCATGATATTTCGTAGAACTCGGCAAATGGATTTTCCTCTACCTTTTGTGTGGTCGTCGCAGCCGTCGTCGTTGTGGTAGCGGCAGCCGCTGTCGTCGTTTTCGCCGCCGTTGTCGGCACGGCTTGCGTCGTCGTTGTTTCGGTATTCGGTTGCTCTTGGGACGTACCTTGGCATGCGGTAGCCAAAAGCAAAGCTAAAATGACCAATAAAACGCCTATTTTATAGCCTTTTCTAATAAACATCTCATATCCTCCTTATCGTTGATTTATAGAAAATTGATACAAATCCGGATCAATGTATCGGCATGTTTTTATGTAAAAAGCCCTTCCTACCATAAACGAAATCGAGCTTTTTGGCTATGGACCTGTCCGACAATATTCCTATATCCATGTCTCCATAGCATAAAGCGTCACGGCTTTCGAAAAACACCTTGATGAATGCTTATTTTATTGTCTTATCCAATGTCTTAATATCCAAAAGGCCTTTTTTGACCAAGCGATATTCTCCCGGCGTCAATCCCACATACCGATTGAAGCAGCGGTAGAAATATTCATGAGAGACAAAGCCCACGCTTTGGCTGATGTCCGAAATCGATATGTTGGTATGCTTTAACAAGTATTTTGCACATTTGATTCTGTCCATGATCAGCTTTTGGGAGAATGTACAAGAATATATGTTTCGGATAACGCGATCCAAGTGTCTCGGCGTAATATAGAGCCTCTTCGCCAATTCTTCTCGAGAGGCGTTCGGGTCATTGCCCTTTTCTTGAAAATAGGTATCGATAATGTATTTTCTGTCGCATTCCTTCGGAGAGTCCCCGTTATAGTCCGCTCGTTCCACGGGGCAGGTCATATGTCTCATAATGTCAATAACCGCACTTGACATTAACGACCTCATTTTGATTAAAGACAAGCAGTCATGATTATGATATTCTTCGATGACCTCCCGAAACAGGTTCAAAAACGTCGGGGCGTCAAAAATGCTAAACACCTCTCGATACGACAGACAAGTGTTGATCAGGTTTTTTACGGCCAAGTCGGATTTTACGTATTCTTTTTCGTTTACGGCAAACAAAAAGGAAACGATTCGACCGTCTTCTTCCGCTTCGTACAACCCGTGAAAGATATTCGGCCGGATGACGATTGCTTGGTGTTCACATACCGTATGAATCCTGTTGTCTACGATCATTCGGAAGGAGCCTTTCGCCGCAAAATGAACGTCAAACCCGTAGTGGGTGTGCTTTTTCCCGTCGTTCGTTTGGTTGCGCAGGAAAAATCCATTGTCCAATATGATGTCCAGCGGAAGCTCCTGCAGCATGAATTGAACCGGATTATCCGTTGGCCGATTACCGGTTTTTATTCCGACTTCCATAAAACCTCACCTTCTTTTATAACCCCCTAGAGGGTTTACCGGGCCAACCTTTTGTGCCCATTATACAATAAAGACAGGAAGAATATAATTGTCTTAAACGACCAAATTCTGGAGAGAATGTCTCTATAGGTCAATGGGACGACCGGACATGACAGAGACAAAAAAACATAAAAAAAAAGAAATCTTGATTTGAACTGCTCCCTATCAAGTATTCCTTTTTTGGTTTATCCAATATCAAGGACGGCATACACAAAGCCGCCGCCTAAACAAGTGGTGTCGTACCACAGCTTCAGGTCCGCATGCTTGATTTTGCCTTCGTCGTAGGACTCCAATACCGCGCCGCTGAAATCCTCGGCATAGTCCATGGAAACAATCGTCACCCAATGCCATTTATCCAATGCCTTTTCTTTGCCGTTGCAAAGATTCAAAAAGGCAACGGGCGTATCTTGGTCAAGGCCATTTGCAATAAAGGATACGACTTCTTTAAAGGACGGACGAGCTTCCTTTCTTTCGGGGATGTTTAGAAAATGGTGGCGTAAAGGCAATCCCTTTTCTTTTGCATAGGATATTAATCCTTTGTAGAAAATGGCGGTGGTATTGACGCCTCGAATGGTAGGCGTCACATGGCACCACAGCTCCTCCATAAGAGACATAAATTCGTTTTTTTCGTACGGTTTGTCCTGATTGTTCAATTTCTTCAGCTTAAACAAATAGCCAAATATATTCGACGCAACGGAAGGTCCGCAGCCGGCAAGGCGCTGCCATTTGGTGCCGAACCATTCCTGATTGCATCCGAAATACATTTGGCCGCAACGATTATCCGTTATATGTAGAAAGCTTTTGTTCGAAATTGACTTTTTCATGTCTCCCCTCCATTCCCGTAAAGTATAGCGTCTCCTTTTTACGAATGCAAGAGGAAAATTTCCCGTAAAAAAGCCCTGCTTCTACATACCCAAAACCTTTATTGCTTTCTTTTCGCTACGTGCATACGAAAATCCAACTCCGGCGGCGGTGTTGCATTTTCTCTGTCAAAGGCTTTGTTGTCCCTTTTCGCCTTCGCTTCTTCAATCTCGTACCAAAGATCGGTGATGCTGTTTTCTCCTTCCCGAATGTCGGGTACCGTAATGGATCCTTCTTCGTAAAGAAGCGCTTCCGCTTGCTCGATATGGCCCGTTCGTACGGAAGCAAAAGCCTTATACAGCTTCACTCTTCCCAAACGTAAAACCTCTTCAGGAAGCCGTTCGCACAAATCCAGCACCTTTTGGTTGTAGCCGTTAACAAGCAGCAGCTTGAGGGCTTCTTTTACAAGGGATTTGTCGTCCGGCTTCATTCCGGCCGCTTTTTCCGCCAGCAACGCGGCTTTTTCCGAATTTCCTTCCAAACGGGCGATGTGGGCAAGGCCATAGAGTGCCCAACAAGAAGGAGCCAGCATCATGGATCGGTCCAAGCAAGCTTGGGCCTCCTTTAGCTTCCGCTCCGCAATCCGGATAACGCCCAAATGGAGCCATGCAGTGGCATTGTACCGGTCGGCATTTTCAACGGCTTTTTCCAGTCTTTTTGTCCATTCCTTTTGGAACGTCCAAGACCGCGGTTCCCGATCGGGGCTTTCTTCTTTCATATAGCCGTTTTTAAGAAGGTATGTCCAAGGCTGTTGGGGCGTATCCAATTCCCCGAAATCCAAATGAGTCGGAAGAGGATCCTCGCCGTCCGCTTCGCGGCGCATATTCTCAAGAGCGCCCCAACCGCTTCCCTTTACCATGATCTGTTCGGCAGGCTTTAATGCGATGGCTTTTGTTTTTCTTAAAAGCGCTTCCATTTCTTCCGCGGTAATCAATCGATCCAGCTTTTCTTCCACTTCACGCCTTGCGGTTTTCCAATCTCCGTGGACCTTATCCCCTTCTGCGTTCATAGCGCCGTAGGCTTCTAACCACTCCCAAGCGGTTTTCGGGGGCATGGGTATGCATTCGTACTGGGTGCGTGCCAGCCCCGCTTGGATTTCGGCATATTTTCCGGAATACCTGTCATCGGTTAAAAACCGCTGCCATTTTTGTCCTCCCGGGCCTTGACCCCAGACGAAAAGCTTTCTTCCCTGCAGGCGGGACGTAGAAGCTTGTATCAAGCCGTAGCCTTCTTTATCCAATTGGCAGATGTATTTTCTATTGTTGTCTTCGATTCTCCAAAAGTAATCGATGGCATAAGGATTGTTAACAGGGTAAGTTACATCAATACCTTCGACAACGGGAACAGGGGTTTTGCCGATAGCGCCTCCCTTGCTCGTATAGGCCGCATCGGCAGGTACGATGACACGCCCGTCCTTGATTTCCGGAACGGCGATGTTGCTCCACCAATACATGGGAACCGTCTCCGCATTCGGATTCACGATTCGCATGCGGCAGAAAAGGAGCTTCGAATCTTCCGGCAAGAAGAAATCCATCTGGTACACGCAGCGCCGTATTCTTTCGAATTCGTACATCCTTAAAACCTTTGTATTGTCCTCGGCGGTAAGTACCGCGGTGAACAAGGGAGAGCAAGTAAAGGGATGGTGCCCTACCACGCCGCAGTTCCACTCCACCCCTCCCGAAAACCATGCATTTCGGAAGGCCAAGTTGGCAGGCCGAAAAACCGGATTCGAAAAAGTAAGCTCCCGATTTTTATCCTTGTCATACAAAGACCATAAGCGGCCTCCCAAGGTAGGAGCAAATACGGCTTTCAAGTGCTTGTTTTCCAAAACCGCCGTTAATAGCTTCGTATCTTTTAACTCCCGATCGTACATATCCTGCAAGCGATAGGGAAACGGACTGTCCACAAAACCGAAACCGATAAACAAACCGTCGTCCTCGTCCAAATTCGTTTTTCTTTGCTGCTGTACGTTGATCATACCGGCAATGGGAGGCAAACTGCTTTCACCGTTAAGATCGGCACCCTTCATGTGCCGCATTTCGAAAGTCAATGAACTCATAAGAAACTCCGTCCTTTCCAAGACCCGTTATATGAGGCTTTTATCCGATTACCACCATTATATCCGCCCTTTGTTGCGAATTGCAATATCGATTACTTATTAAGGAAAAAGATGCCGACGCAGCATAAAACGATACCGATCAGCCGATTCAAGGTTATGGTTTCCTTGTATAAAAGTACGCCTACAAAAACCAGAACCACCGCCAGCCCGATGTTGGCTACCAAGGAACCGGTGCTGACATTCCATCCCGCTCGGTAAACCTTGATATACCCGAATTCCAAGCCGATGATGGACAAGCCCAAGAGAATACTTGTCCAGTTCAGTTTTTTCATATCGTTTATGATAGCCGGATTTTCACCGAAAAAGTAGATAAGCAAGGATAAAATCGCTCCTACCGTGTAGGTTACAAACAAAGAAATAAACGGGTTCGCGTTTTGAGGCAACGATTTTGAGCAAATATGATAAAAAGTATTGGCTGCTATCACCAACAATAGCGGCCATATGTATCCCCACATGTTTTTGACTCCTTTTTACTCACAGTGAAGATGATTATATCACAAAAGGAGCGAATAAAAAAAGCAGCCGTCCGGGCTGCATCATCTTCTTGTCGGGTTACAAATATATCGTTTTACCCGTTTCAAAGGATTCCAGTACCGCCAAGCCCACCCGTAGGGATTCTTGTCCGTCTTTTATCGTTACCTTCGGTTCTTTGTTTTGTATAATTGAATCTAAGAAGTCTCCCATCTGGTCGCCGAACATATCGTTGCGTTCGAACGGAACAGGCTCTTCCAATCCCCCCTCCCGCACGATTGTCAAATATTGGAGATGTTCGTTTTCGGAAGGCGGTACGCCTTTTGTCGGTGCGTTGAACAACAGCGCTCCTTCTTCTCCCAAACAATCGTGAAGACTTCCTGCACGAATACCTTTTTTAAGCCCCCAAGACCACATCAGCTGCAGCCGATCACCTGATTCATAAAGGACTTCGGCGATTCCGGTGTCGATGCCGTCGCGGTCCTTTTGTATGACGGTGCCTCGTGCGGTAACACATTTGGCTTTTCCGAACGTAATATTTCCGAAATCGTAGTTATGT
>JAAYHZ010000286.1 GCA_012744235.1 Clostridiaceae bacterium | reverse complement strand
CTTTTATTTTGGCTCCTCAAGTAGGACTCGAACCTACGACCCTGCGGCTAACAGCCGCATGCTCTACCGACTGAGCTATTGAGGAATGTCTTGAACCCTGTTTTCCTTAAGGGCACATTCTGTATTATACACATCGAGGGTAGGCAGGTCAAGAGTTTTTTGTGCTTTTTTATCGTTTCCAAATCCGTTTTTCGGCCTTTTTCTTCATCGGCAAAAAACTCCCGACGGTTCTCGGGAGTTTTTTGCTTCTATCTTTTTATTGCTTGTTTTTTAATTTTCTTTTCCTTTAATCCAAATAATCCTTCAATTTTTTGCTTCGGCTGGGATGGCGCAGCTTTCTTAACGCCTTCGCTTCGATTTGGCGTATTCTTTCTCGTGTTACCCGGAATTCTCTTCCCACTTCTTCCAGCGTTCGAGCTCTTCCGTCATCCAAACCGAATCTCAAGCGCAGAACCTTTTCTTCTCTCGGTGTCAAGGTATCAAGAACATCGTTTAACTGTTCCTTCAGTAAAATATGGGCTGCCGCTTCCGCCGGAGCCGGCGCATCGTCATCGGGAATAAAGTCGCCTAAATGGCTGTCTTCTTCTTCTCCGATAGGCGTTTCCAAAGAAACCGGTTCTTGAGATATTTTCATGATTTCTCTTACCTTTTCCACCGGTATGTCCATTTCCTCGGCAATTTCTTCCGGCTTCGGATCTCTTCCCAATTCTTGTACCAACTGTCGCGATACCCTTATCAGTTTATTAATGGTTTCAACCATATGTACGGGTATACGTATGGTTCTCGCTTGGTCGGCAATGGCTCTTGTTATGGCTTGCCGGATCCACCAGGTTGCGTATGTGCTGAACTTGTAGCCTTTGCGGTAATCGAATTTTTCGACGGCTTTAATTAGACCTAAGTTTCCTTCCTGAATCAGGTCCAAAAACTGCATACCGCGTCCCACATAGCGTTTTGCAATGCTAACCACCAAACGAAGGTTGGCTTCCGCAAGTCTTCTTTTGCATTCTTCGTCTCCCTTTTCCATTCCCTTTGCCAATTCGACTTCTTCTTCCGCCGTTAATAAATCCACTTTCCCGATCTCTTTTAAGTACATTCTTACGGGATCGTCGATAGCAATTCCTTCCGGCAGACTGAGATCAAAGTCTTCCGCTTCAAGATCCTCGGGATCCTCCGGTTCCGTTTCTCCGTCCAACGAAATCCCCGATTTCTCGATAATTTCGTATATTTCTACGATTTCTTCGGGTGAAATATCCACCTCTTCGTATGCATCTATAATATCTTGATCGGTTAATTTCCCTGTTAGCTTTCCTTTTTCAAGAAGATCATTTAATATTGATTTTTTATCTGTATTAACCATATTTTCCCTCCGGTCGTTCTTTTATATCTATTCCGAAATTCGTTCCCTTAAGCCTATTTTTTATATTTTCCGATTTATCGACGCAATCTATACTGATTTTATCGCTTTAATTTTTTCAGTTCGCGGTTTAAAATAGCAAACTCATTTTTCAATTTTTCACGGGTTTCATCGTCCCTTGTATTCTTCAAAGCCGCAAGCACTTCGTTGTATTGCCTTTCGGTTTTTGCCAGCCGATGCTTTCGAATCGCTTCGTCGATGGCTTTTTCGATCAACTCCTTGGATTCGAAGTGGGTCGTTTGAAGCACTTGGGCAAACAATGCGGCCTTGTTTTCATCGACCATCTGCATCAGCATTGCCGGCGTCACCGTTTTTTTATCCCGGTAACTTCGGAGCATTTCTTTGAAAATCAGCAAATGGTCGTTATCTTCAAAAAACGAATCTCCTTCCTTTTCATAAAATTCGGGTATGTAATCGTTATCCATCGCTAACAGAATCAACAATCGTCGTTCGTTTTCCGTCCCGTCGTTTTTACTCTCAACGGAAGGAAAACTCAAAGGATTCGACGGAGGCTGCACATTTTTTGTTGTATACATTTTTTCGTCTTTGTATACTTCGGACAGTATTGCCTCCGGGGAAATATCGTAGTCTTGAGCGATTTTTTTCCCGTACATCTCCACTTCCATCCGATTGTCGATCTTTGACAACGCTTCGGCAACCATTTTCAGAAAACGGACCTTTCCCGCCGTGGTTTCCATGTCGCATTGCTTTTTAAAAACCTTCGCCTTGTATTCCACCAGCGAGTCCGCTTTTTCAATCAGTTTTCTGAAGGCTCCCGCACCTTCTTTTTTAATAAAATCGTCGGGGTCCTTTCCTTCCGGAATAGTAATGACCTTCACATTACATCCCTTTTCGGCCAAGGTATCCATTCCCTTTAATGTTGCCGTTTGTCCCGCCAAATCGGCATCGTAGCAAATGATCACATTATCCGTATATCTTTTTAAAAGCAAGGCTTGTCTTGCCGTTAGAGCCGTTCCTAAAGAAGCCACCACATTATCGATTCCGGCTTGGTACAGCGAAATGGCGTCCATGTAGCCCTCCACAATAACCATGTCGTTTTGTTCGGATTTCCTTGCAAAATTCAGGCCGTACAGGTTTTCCTTTTTCCTGTAGCATGCCGTTTCGGGAGAGTTGATATATTTCGGTAACCCGTTGTCCAATACTCTCCCTCCAAATGCAATGACATTTCCTCGAACATCAAAAATGGGAAACATCAGCCTATTTCGAAACCGATCAATAAGGGTCTTGCTCCTCGTTCTTATACCTAAGCCCGCCGCAAGAATATCTTCTTCCGTGTAGCCCTTCGACAACAAATGCTTGATCAACAGATCCCATGAATCCGGTGCGAATCCCAATCCGAATTTTTTCACGGTAGCCGGCATGATCTGCCTTTTCTTTATATACTCCAGCGCCTCCTTTCCGTAGGCTGATCTTAAGTTTTTATGAAAAAACCGGGCTGCAACCGTATTCATTTCGATGATTTTGTTAACAAGCTTCGCCTTTTTTACATCGCCTTTTTCTTCTTTTTCCGGCAATTCCACTCCGGTCTTGTCCGATAAATATTTTAAGGCGTCGTAATAGTCCAAACCTTCTTTCGTTCGGATAAAGGTAATGACATTACCTCCTCTTTTACAGCCAAAGCAATAATAGGTTTGCTTTTCTCGGCTGACATGAAACGACGGGGTTTTCTCACCGTGGAAGGGACATAATCCGACATATTCGTTACCTTGCCTTTTCAGTGTCGTATAATCGGATATAATGTCCACTATATCAATTTTGCTTAAAAAATCGTCGCTCATATCTCTCTCCCGATAATACTCGCACGCATAGATACATAGCTGTCACTAAAGTAATATAATTCGACAAGCATTAAAAATATCCTTCTTTTACGAAGAGAAATCAAATCTATGTTCTATTTCTTTATTCACGGATTTTCCCTATTTTATACATCGATACTCATCCAAAATTTAGGAACGAAGTATTTTTCAAATATTTTAACGGCAAAACGGTCGGTCATTCCGGCAATATAGTCGCATATCGTTCTTTCTTTCGGAACGTTTTTACTCGTAAATTCCAAATCCTTTTCAACGACTTCGAAATTCTTATCCTAATACATATACAAATATTCTAGCATATTTTCCGCCTTTTTTTCTTCCTTTTTTGCAATGGAATCCACGTATACGTATTCAAACATAAAATTTCGCAAAGCTTCCATAGCCTCGAAAAACTCTTTACTCATAACGATATCGTTTGTTTCTTTGCTGTTTTGAACGATGTTTTTTACCATGAAGTCGATTCTTTCGCCGATGGTTTTGCCAAACATCTTTACACACTCTTTCGGAATCTGCTGTGCCGTAATGACCTTTCCGGAGATAGCGTCTTCGATATCGTGGTTAATGTAGGCGATGCGGTCAGCCATCCGAACGACTCTTCCCTCTAGAGTACACGGCAGGTTGTCGCCGGTATGGTTTAATATACCGTCTCGAACCTCGAATGTCAAGTTCAACCCTTTCCCCGCCTCCAATGCGTCCACAACCCTGAGACTGTGTTCGTTGTGTTTGAATCCCAATGGACAGATTCGGTTTAATACTCTTTCCCCGGCATGGCCGAAGGGGGTATGTCCGATATCGTGTCCGAGGGAAATGGCTTCCGTCAAATCCTCGTTAAGCCTTAAGCAGCGGGCTATGGTTCTTGCGATCTGTGAAACCTCCAATGTATGGGTAAGTCTTGTTCGATAGTGATCTCCTTCCGGAGATATAAAGACTTGGGTTTTATGCTTCAATCTCCTGAATGCTTTGCTGTATAAAATACGATCTCGATCCCTTTGAAAATCCGTTCGGATTTCACATTTGGTTTCCGTATCGTATAGCCTCCCTTTGGAATTCTTACTCAAGGTGGCCAAGGGAGATAAATATTGCTCTTCAAAATTCTCTCTTTCTATTCTTAAGTTCAGGAGAATCACCGCCTTTTTTTATGACTTTAACAACCTATCTTCTATTCATATTTTTTCAATACATTTTATCAAATTCCTTTTCTTTTTCCTATTTATATGCATGTTTTCTTCGATAAAAAATTAAAAAAATCCTTCTTCGACAAAAAGACAAAAAACCAAGAAAAAAAGGTAGCGAAGCTTCTCAAACGGTTTGACCATGCTTCACTACCTCTTTATTCTTATGTCACGATGCTTTGATATTTATGCGAAACGTAAATCTTGAATAACTTCATATACAGACACAGGGGTGACGATGTGTCTTTTCAAAAGCGAGACCAGCCAATGAATCTCTTCCTCGTCACCGGTGTACTCCTCAATTCTCACCGACTCTAACTCGGTATCTTGAATTTTCTTCTTGACTTCGAAGCCGTAAACAGGATTTGCCGAATTATCACCCTTTTCCGTTACCAATATATGGTATTCCAGTGTGTAGCAGTTGGTATCTTCGCAGATAAATGACTCTTTTCCGATGATAATGTTCTTCATACGATCCCACTCCTATCAATAAGTTTGTCTTAACCACAACATATATGGTTTATCACGCGTGACACCTACATTATAATGTGTTGTACTCCAATTGTATAGAACAACTTATCGACAAATATCAAGGAATTTTCAAAAATCTCGTACAATTGTCGTCGGAATTGTCGAATTTTGTCGAATTTATACCCATTTTTGTCGTACAATTTTGAAATATCATAAAGTTATATATAGTTTTTTCTGTTCTTCACCCAATTATTTTTAATTATTTCCAATTTTCTCGTTATTATTTCCAAAGATTCTCCGTTAATCAACATGGAATAAAAGGTCTTAATCAGGGAATGAATCGTACTTTCCTTCTCGATACCGCAGACGATTTCGATGGCATTGTCAATACCTTGTTCTTCAACGATTTTTGTAACCTGTTCGGATCCGGGATCGTCCTTACCGCGGAATAAAAATCCGGAAGCGATTCCCAGACATATGGCCGTCGGCAGAATATCGTTTTTCATGCATAGCTTTGCCGCTCCCGCCAAACGATCCTCGGGAGAAAGCTTTCTTTTTGTGTCTCTTCCTACGCGGTCCACCGTATCTCCTAACAGCGGGTTTTGAAAACGATACAGCAAATCTTCGCCGTGGCAAATCAATTCCTTCATATCAACCGAATGCTCTTGTGCTAACGCCATAGAGGATTCCAACAACGCTTTTGTCACCGGTACTTTGACGGAAGGATCCTCGCAGGCTTGCCATAAAGCTTCGTATCCTTTGTATTTCCCCAAGTAAGCCGTCATTGCGTGGGCCATGTTATGCATGTACAGTTTGCGTTGAATATAAAAGTCGAAGGGCTCATACGGAACCATATTTTTTACATATGGTATTGATCCTTTGAATCCTTTTTTATCGACGGGAACCACGTTATACTCTTCCACATAAACCCTTAACGGATTATCGCCCTTCATTTCGTCTGTCATCACCGGAACCATTCTTCCGATGGACGCTTCCACCAATCCGATATTTTCATCGAACCAAGGATGCATACTTTCGGGAAGCTTGTCCTTTAACAGCTTTTCCAAAAATTTATCGGCACCGATCAAGTTTTCACAAATGATAATATTCAAAGGCTCGGAATTTTTCATCTCAAATCTTTTTGCGATGCCTGCCGCAATGGGACCCGCAATATAGGGCAACACATTCACCCCTACGGCGGTCGCCATAACATCGGCGGCGGCTATCGTTTCCGCAGCCATTTCCACGTTTTTCCCGTTTATCGCGCTTACGTTTTTAACCGTTATTTCTTCATATCCGTCTCTTCGTGCTATTTTTACGGGATAACATCCGTCTTTGTTTAAACGGTCCACAACGGAATCCGCAATGTCGATAAAAACAACATGATAACCGGATTCGCTGAACAATTGACCGATAAAACCTCTTCCGATATTACCTGCACCGTACATTACCGCTTTCTTCATTCTATCGCAACCTCCCATAGGATTTTGCCGTTATTATGCATATTGTTTACAAAAAGACAACATATTTATTTTACATCAACCGGATTTTTCAAACAAGGTTTTTAATGTTAAAAAAATAAGGCTTTTTGAAAAGCCCGCTACCGTTTTCGAACCATCCGTTCCAGTGCATCCAAAGCGTAATCGATTTCGTTAATGTGGTTGTATATACCGAAGCTGAATCGCACCAAGCCCTTATCCTCCGTTTTTAAGTAGCGATGCAAGTTCGGAGAGCAGTGAAATCCTCCTCTTGCGCATATACCGTAGTTCGAGCTTAATATATGAACGGCTTCTTGAGAATCCATTCCGTCAATATCGAAAGATACGATACCGCAATTTTCTTCAGGAACATAAGGGGTAATCCCCTTGATATTCTCCAATCCCATCAACATGCGGCTTATCAATGTCTTTTTATGACGATGAATTTTTTCCGAGCCGATGTTGCTTACGATTCGAACTCCTTCCGTCAGCCCAACGATTCCGGGAAGATTTAAGGTGCCGGCTTCCAACATGTCGGGGCTTACGTTTGCAGGATCCGGGAGCATACTGTCGGTTCCCGTTCCTCCGTAAAGAATCGGTATTAAATCAAATTCGTTCGTGCATACGAACCCGGTGCCTTGAGGGCCGTACAAATCCTTATGACCGGTTCCTACAAGGACATGGATGTTGTTTTCGATCATATCCGGACGAAGTGTTCCGGCTCCTTGGGATACGTCGACAACAAAGAACAATCGGCGGTCCTTGCACAGCTCCCCGATTTCCTTCACGGGCAGAATGTAGCCCGTAATGTTCGAAGCCAATGAAACAATGACCGCCAGCGTATTTTTTTGAATCTTGCTTTCAATATCCTTCGGGTAGATACGGCCGTACGGATCGGGCAAGCATATGTCGTAGCTTAACAGGCCTTTTTTTGCATAGTGATACACGGGTCTTATTACCGAGTTGTGTTCATAGGATGTGAATACCACATGACCTTTCATGGCAGCCAAGGTTCCGATGACCATATTAAGTCCTTCGGTTGCATTTTTCATAAATACCGTCTTCAAAGGATCCTTTCCGTTGAAAACCTCCGTTAAGGCCAATCGTCCTCGGAACACCGCCTCATCCGAAAGCATCGCCAAAGAATGTCCGCTTCGTCCGGGATTAGCACAGAAATTTTCCATGCAGGACGTCATGGCCGATATTACGGAAGCGGGTTTCGGAAAAGTGGTGGCTGCATTATCGAAGTAGATCGTTCTTTTTCTCATAATAAAAACACCTGTTGTTCGTTACATTAAGACCGGTTGGTATTGTTTTTTCTCAAGAGCCGATTCCATCACGGGTTTTAGCAGCTCAAAGTTTGCTATCAGCGAGTTTTTCTTGCTGTGAGGTGCATCTTTGTTAAAAGGAATAAAATAGATATTTTTCATGTTCATCAAAAGTCCGATATTCTTTAAATTGGCTCCTAAGCCGTCGTTGGTAGACGGTCCTAAAACTACCGGCCGGTCGTTTCGAAGATGGGCTTTGACGGCCATGGTAACCGAAGAATCGGTTATCCCGTTGGCCAATTTGGCCAAGGTGTTTCCGGTACAGGGTATTACGGCAAGAATGTCGAGAAGCTTATTGGGACCGATCGGTTCCGCTTCCTTAATACTCGTTATGACTTTTTTATCGGTTAGAATCTCCAACGTACGGATTAATTCGTCCGCTTGGATAAATCTCGTATTGGTGACGGATACGATTTCCGATAGGATGGGATAAACATCGCATCCTTCCTTCACGAGGTCTTCCACCACGGGAAGGACTTGGGGAATGGTGCAAAAGGATCCTGTCATGGCGACTCCCACTTTTAAGTTTTTTAACATTTCACTCACTCTCCAGAATAGAATTCTCACGTAAAATTTTATATATGACCGAGGAAGCCGAATAATTGAACAGTTTGCCGGGCAAACTCAACGCATGATTGGCTTTGATTCCTCTTTTTTCGGCATATTCAAAATCGGTTCCTCCGGGAATCGAGGCCAGATCAATGATGATGGCATCTTGTTTTACACGATCTAAAACCTCTTTCGTCAGCACGATGGCAGGAATGGTGTTGATGATGATGTCAAATTTATGAATCTCCTTTGCGATATCTTCGGTATGAATCCCTTTGTACCCGTTTACCGATATGTAAGTCAAGTCTTTTTCTTTACGAGCCGTGACCGTAAAATCACCCCGGAAACCGGCCAGCAGATTGCAAAGAGCCTTGCCGATTCTTCCGTAGCCTAAAACCAGCACATTGGCATCTTATAACGTAATGTTTCCGTTGCTCAGCGCAATCATTATCGCCCCTTCCGCCGTTATTTCCGCATTTAAAATTTGAAACTCTTCGGTATTGGCATAATCAAAAACAGAAACGCCTTTTTCCGAAGCGAATTGCGCCAAATCCTTCGGAATGATCCCGGCCGTAAATACGCTGCCCGGTTTCATTTTGTTAACGACCTCGTACCTGTCTCTT
>JAAYHZ010000285.1 GCA_012744235.1 Clostridiaceae bacterium | reverse complement strand
AGGGTATGTAGAAGATAACGTAAGAAAATACGGAAGTGCCGTCAGAAGGGGAAGAGCCAACGCACCCGGATCTCTCGGTTTTTTCGGAAATACGCCTAACCGAAATTTCGACCCGAATACCGTTATGAACAGGATTCAAGAAAACAATCGGCTTTGTAAGATTGCCGATGACATTTAAAGGGATGTCAAGGGAATGAAAGAGGTTCGGGATGCGGAAGTGTGCGTAACGGACGACAGCGTGTTTATCGGAATCAAACCGGGAATGTATGCCGGCAATCTCAATAATTTGAAAAACATCATTCAAGAAAAAGCGAAGAGCAAGTTCCCCCAAGCCGAATACGTTCATATTACCGACGATAACTTGAATATGCAAACGATTCGACGCTCTTATGCGAAAATGAAAAACAGCAACATAGACGCAACCCGGCTCAACGAAATGCTGCAAGTCGTAAGAGACGAAGCGTTATTGGAAAGATAGCGAAGCATTTGTCCATGTATTTTCCTGAGGGCATTATGCCTGCGGAATTTTTTTTAGCCGTAAAAAAGCACCCGTCTTTTCGAGAGGTGCTTTTACGAACCGTCTTTAAAGAACGATTTCGTTCCTTTCGTCGGTGTTTCTTATAAAATCAAAAACCCGGCTCTGCTTTATACTCTTCAACCGATCCTTGTAGCTTTCTTCAAAGTTTCGTGAAAAACCTTCCTTCGAGTAAGTACCTGTATCGGCAAACATGGACGTATATTGGCCGGGCTTCATATTGTCCGGTGCATTCGCATGCTTGCAGGCTTTTTAAGAGCGAAAATTGTTTTTTCTTTATTCTGCAATTTTCCGTATTCTTTGGCGATTTCCGTCCAAATCCGAAAGGGGTCCGCATGCTCGTATCCGTAATTTTCGTCATCCAAAAACAGAAGATACATTTTTTCTAACGTTTCGTATGCAAAGATCCGTTGTTCCGTCGTATAGTCTTTTGACATCATCATCCAATTAACGGAATGATTAATTAATACGATATAGTTAAAAATATTCTCTTGGGCAAACTTCCGCAATTCTTCACCTTCCAATACGTATTCTAATGTTGCGTTTTGTGTGCACCGGCAATTCGGTAATTTTTTGGCGTATTCGATTGTCTTCTCTTTATTATTCTTGCGTGAATACGCATAAACAAGAGTTTCAATCGTTTTGTAGCGCTGCTCGTCATCGGTGCTTCTTTCCAAGATTCGAAGCACGATGTCAATGCACTCGTCAAGATTTTCTTCTTTACCGTGTTTTTCGAATAGCAAAGCGTGGCAAAGTGCCGACATCAGGTCCAAGTTATAGGGAAATTCTTTTAACGCATCCCTCATTAACGCGATATTTCCTTCGATGCTGTTCTTTTTATATCGCTCCATATACGCATCTATCTTTTTTCTTTGCTCCATTTGGTCACAGCCTAAAAGCTCGTCAACGGTTTTTCCGTAATAGATGCTGTAGCCGGCAGCAAAGCGATATCGGGGTTCCTTTCGCCTCGTTCCCACTTTGATACGGCTTGTACGGATATATTCAAATGATTTGCCAAATCCTCTTGGGTATTTCCTTTCTCCTTACGAAACTTACGCAAATTCTCGGCGATCTTGATATCCGTTTTTCACCGCTCGCTTAAAAACAGTAACAAGCGCTTGTTCTATAAATATTCTAACAAATACATTTGCTTTTCCAAGAACCTTACAGGTCATATCTTGTAGAAAAAATCAACCGTCGGGTTAATAAAAAAACTGCACGGCAGGCCGACCTGTCATGCAGTTTGCGATATGATTGATACGTTTGACGGGAGTCAGGAAAAATCAGTGGTTTTTTGGGAAACCGTGTAAAGGAGAAAACATCTATTTATCAAATACTGCGTTGATTACAATGGAACCGATAAAACCAAAGGCAATCACTTGGCCGCTGACCTCCAATGCGCTTTGGCATAAGAAAAGAAGATCGGGGTTGGGTGTTGATTTGGCAAACACGGCAATGCCGGCTATGGAAGGCACTGCAAGGAGTAAAAATAGACTTATGGCAACTTTTAAAATTGATTTTGAGACTTTACCCATGTTCATGAAGGACGTTTTAACCTCCATGACCGCTTTTTTTATATTCTCTTTATTCATCATTTCAACCCCTCTCATTACATTAAAATAAAAGTAAAATAACATGTTTCCATGATACCGGCGGAATTTCCGAATTTCAATGCAAAATGTATGGTACTGCTGCCATT
>JAAYHZ010000032.1 GCA_012744235.1 Clostridiaceae bacterium | reverse complement strand
TCTGGATAATTATCGTAGCTTTTTATCGAACCAAGGCAATACAAATCATCACAATATGTTCGTCGTAAGCGAAACATGCAGCGATAAGCAAGCCGCCGTTCAGTACATCGATTGGCTGTTCTCGGACACCGAAGCAAATAAATTGATTAAATACGGTATCGAAAATGTGCATTATAAAGTCGACTCGACCGGTATGCTCTATACGGACGAAACCGTAAGAAGTATCAATCCCGTTCAGTCCTTATTCGCAGGCTTTACCGTGGACAACGGAATTCTCGCACCGGAAAGCATATATTTACCCGAAAGCGAGGCCGTCATAACCGAAAGAATGTTAAAGAGCTACGAAATGGATGCTTTTTCAAAATTGGTTATGGAAAGCATTACCGATATAAACGGATACGAAGATTCTATAGAACATAGATTTCATACATTAAGGGAAAGAATGGACTTTAACATTTGGTGCGGAGAAGAGATAAATTGGAAGCGTATTATCATTGACCTACTTGACTACCGCACTAAGGCAGATTCCGATATCTATCAAAAAATTGCAAGTTCAAGAAAGGACGATTACGTGAATGAATTGCAGAGTCTTTTAACTCGTTAAATCAGTTATGAATTTTTTTCGGAATCCGGCTATAACAGCTTTAGCTGAAGCACATAAATATCTTTATCTCCTTACGTAGTTTTGCTACATCGGTTCACTGCTTGGAGATCGCTTTTCATTATACATAGCCGATCGGTACACGGGCATCATAGTATATATCGAAGAATCCTTGTGCCACCATGATATCGGGAATAGCTTCCTCCCAAAGGGGTTGCCTTTCTACGTCGTTCGCTTGTACCAAGCGGACGGTGATGTCGATCGTGTCGCGGCTAAGATCATTGAGTTTATCGATAATATCGTCAATCATCTTTTCGACTTCCGGATTAAAGTTTTATCCTAGGTACATTGTAAATTCAACATTCCTTCGATTTAAAAAACGTTTTCCTTATCCGTGTTCCATTCTGTACTTTCTTCCGATGAAAGTGCGTGTAAGTAAGGTAAACGACAATGACCGATTCCATCTTAACCCGATTGCAATTGAGTACGGACCGCTGTTATTCTCATTGCCAATACCGGAAAAATGGCAGGCATACGCGGGAAGTCCGATAACACCTTTACCGGAAGGATGGTATTGGTACAACGTCTACCCGGACAATAAGCAGAGCAATCTTGATGTTTATGACAATATGGGTATGTTAAAACATCTGATAACCTATAATGTTGCAATTGACGAGAACATATCGCCTGACGAAATCGAAATAATCGAACAGGACCGTAACGGTTACGTATGGGAAAATCCGCTTGTCAAATTGAGGCTTACCGCATATAAAGCACCTTACTCCTATCCGCCGTATCCATCAAAAACATTTGAGCCGTACTGTGAGAACGGGAAAGCCTATGTTACGGACAAGCTTGACATTGAGCTTGTACCTTACGGCTGTACGAGCCTTAGAATAAGTTATTTTCCAAGAGCGGATTTGCTATAATATCAATAGCGGTACGAAGAGTATTACGATGGGTACCGTAAAAGGTGGAACTATGAGAGATTTATCAAAATATAAAGGTATCATTCCCGCATTTTACGCCTGTTACGATGATGACGGTTCCGTTTCTCCCGAAAGAATCCGTGCACTGACGCGTTACTTTATAGAAAAAGGGGTTAACGGGCTGTATGTAGGCGGTTCTTCCGGCGAATGCATCTACCAGAGCGTTGACGAGCGTAAGCTCCTGCTTGAGAATGTTGTTGACACGGCGAAAGGAAAACTCGTAATCATTGCCCACGTTGCATGCAACAACACGGCCGATTCCATGAAGCTGGCGGCACACGCCGAAAGTCTCGGAGTCGATGCCATTGCATCCATCCCTCCGATTTATTTCCGCCTCCCTCCCCATGCGATTGAAAAGTATTGGAACGATATATCCTCCGCCGCTCCGGACACGGATTTCATTATCTACAATATTCCTCAGCTTGCCGGCGTCGCTCTAGACAGGAATCTTCTCAGGAATATGCTGAAGAATCCGAGAGTCATCGGCGTCAAGAACTCTTCCATGCCCGTGGAGGACATATCAATTTGGAGGAGCGAAGGTGCAATTGTCTTCAACGGTCCGGACGAGCAGTTTCTCTCCGGTCTCGCGGCCGGCGCTGTCGCCGGTATCGGCGGAACCTACGGCGTAATGCCCGAGCTGTATCAGAAGATATATAAGCTCTTTGGCGAGAACAGAATCGCTGAGGCGATGACCATTCAGGACACATGCTGCAGGATTATTTACAAGCTCTGCTCCGGAAGGTGCAACCTCTACGCCATGATAAAAGAAACAATCCGCTGTCTCGGCGGACCGGATGTCGGCGGTGTCAGGGCTCCGCTTCTTAATGTATTCGAGGAGGACCGGAAGATAGCGCGTCAATGCGCGGATATGATTCTGGAAGCCCGCAAAACATACCTCTGAAAAAGAACATAAGAAAAGAGAACCCAATCAAATGAACATGTCACAGTGAACGGTTATCCGGTTTGAAAAAAGTCACTGTCGGTCTCCTGTTTTGTTGCATTCTCTTTGTTGTATTGCATGTATCCGATCCTATAATAAATTGTAAAGGCAGGGATATTGGTCAAAAGCAAAATGGAGATCCATAATAGAGGGGAATTTTTTAATGCATCGAAATACCAAACAAAACCATGCCGATGATACAGGCAAACACGCATTTCATGATGGAGAATTGATCTTCCTCTGCGTCTTTGTACCCTTTTGCGGATATGTAAAGGTAGGAAAGCGTTAAAAAGACGAAATATAACAAGACATAAACAGGTATCATATCTTCTTCCTTTGCGTTATCACCCATTATAGGTCTCAATAATATGGAAACGACTAAAGTCATTAACCATATTAAGATACTTGCCCCTGTGTGCCAACCCAAGATCGTATAAATCTTCATGATAAATCTCGCTTTCATACGATTTTAGCAATCGGCCTATAGGTCATGGGGTAGAAACCGGACATGCTTGCTTTTGTATCTTACGGTTTTTTATTTCGTCACTTTTCTACCCGGTCATAAACATCCGGACGCAATCCGTTATTTTTCGTTAAAATCCCCTGAATGTCCGTTTTCAATGTTTGACTCCATGTTATCACGCCTCCCTATATTGGCAACATTTATTCCTCATACCGTCCTATTCCATTGTTGCCTTATGTGTAAAAATCATTAAAGATGAGGATTTAAAAAGAATCGATTTAAGTTCATTAAGATTTGCCCTAAACGGCTCCGAGCCGATCAACCTCCAAAGCTTGCAGGCCTTTCTGCTTAAGTTCAGTCGGAGCGGATTCGATCGCTTTGCATTTTGTCCTGCATACGGATCAGCGGATAATTCATGCAATATTTGCCCGAATAAAAAAACAAGATACGGATTGTCAATGTAATGATAATAGAAAAATCGGCAATCGTGATGAGGATTTTGAGAAACTTGTGTCTCGGACAAAACATCATATTTTAGAACATGACTTTTAAATTCAAATAATGTATATTACTGTATAGAGGAGATGGATGGGATGAATCGTATACAATGCTTATCGAAAAGCATTCAATACATTGAAGATCATTTGACTGACAGGATAAGAATTGACGAAATTTCAAATCAAGCTTATACATCAAGCTCTCATTTCCAACTGCTTTTTCATTTGGTATTCGGTATCACGGTTGGCGAATATATCAGAAACCGTCGATTGACTTTAGCGGCGCTTGACCTGCTGAAACCGGGAAGCAAAATCATCGATATTGCAATGCGTTATCAGTACGATACCCAGGAAAGCTTTTCCAAAGCTTTTACTCGGTTTCATGGTTTCCCGCCGTCAAAGGTACATCCCGATAAAATCAAGATGTTCCGGCCTCTGATGATAAACATTACCGTACAAGGAGGTTTTGATATGTCTCGTTCATTCATTGATGATTTTTATTGGAGCGATTTTAAAAATCTAAAAGACGAATTGCTGTCTGACACTGAAAAATACCAAAGGATTGTAAACTGGGCGGTTAAAGCAAGAGGACATAACCCGAATGTTTTCGATGCTCTGACAGAATGGATTCTTGATGATTCCGAATGGACGGCCGATAAAACGGTCGAGAATGAACAAATCTTAATGCAGGGCATCCTTGCAAGATTCCGAAACCAGAATGCACAGCTTCGGGCATATTTGAAAGATCTTGAGCCCTCCGGAATCGTTAATGAATCCGTATTTAATGCTTTAGACAGATTTGATGACGAGTTGTCGGGTAAAACCGTTTATGATGATCTTCGAGATGTGATAACAAAAATGTTTACCGATTTCTCGGTTATGCGCGATCGCAGGATCCGTGAACAAATTGCGGGAGGTAAAACCGGTCCTTTAGGGACAAACAGCGTTGATATTTTCGGTTATGTAAATTTGTTAAAAGAATGCGATGCAAGAGTGCAATGGACACTTTTCATGCCTAATGTGGTTGAAAATCAACAAAAAGGTTTTAGGGTCGAGAAATTCGAATATATGAAAATGCCTGCCTTGCGCTTTATCGGGAAAGAGATTTGTGAAAGTGACGGCACGGATACCGTCGAGGATCTTAAAAAACTTTACAGTATCTTGGATACCTTAAGCGAATATAAATCGGGCTTTGACTATGATGTTTTATTACAACACCATTAT
>JAAYHZ010000284.1 GCA_012744235.1 Clostridiaceae bacterium | reverse complement strand
TTATTAACTTTTTAAAATTTATTTTATTTTAAAAATGCATTAAAAGTATGAAAAGATTCGGATTGGTTAAAATAACGGGTGAACAAGCAATTTTAAATTGCAAAATGTTATAAAGGAGAGCACATTATGAGCAGAACACCTTTAGATAGAGTTGCGTTGGTATTCGTTATTATTGGCGCTATCAACTGGCTGTTGGTCGGATTATTTCAATTCGATTTGGTGGCACAGATATTCGGTCAAGCCTCTTTTGTGAGCAACGCCATCTATACCATCATCGGAATAGCAGGCTTGTATTCCATTAGTCTTCTATTCAGGGACGAAGCCGTGGAAGTGCGTGACCGATGAAGCAAAGACAGCCTTTTGAAAAACAACAAGAAGCAACTCACATAGAAGAATCCATCGCTTCCAAACATGAAAGGAACAGTACATCCTCCCATGTACTTTTGGAAGACACCGTAAAACCGGATTACAAATTTCACGTTATTTCAAAAAAGAGCAGATAACATATAAAAACCTCAGAATTCCTTTTCTGAGGTTTTTATATATCCTGCTATTCTTAACGGATAAAAAGACCGAATATCCGGACAAATTCGGATTCTCCGGTCTGTGGGGTGCGTTTCAATAGTTCCGATTTATTCCGCTTCTTGAGGTGCGCCTACCGGGCAAACATCAGCACAAGAACCGCAATCGATGCATTCATCGGGATCAATAACGTAGATGCCGTCGCCTTCCGAGATAGCGGATGAAGGGCATTCCGATTCGCAAGCACCGCAGCTGATGCAATCTTCACTAATAAAATATGCCATATGTAATACCTCCGTAAAATAATTCTTTAAATCAGCAGACCTTTTACATGTATGATGTATACAAGATCGTTTCAACCGTATAGTATTTTACCATTAATCGTTGAAAAAGAAAACATCATTTAACCGAAAAATGTCGAAAAAGACAAATGGATTTTCTACCCGTTTTTATACCGGTAAAGTAAACTTTCTTTATGCTTCATCCATATGAAAACGAATCACCAAACCGGTGTCTTCCAAAGCAAGCTTTTGAACAACGATCTCATCCATGCATAAAAACGCAGAAATCTCATGAAAAGCGGCGGTAAATACCACACCTTCCCCTGTGATTTGCGACATTACATGCGGAGGAACCCCTTGGCCGTCTAACGTTTGGCTGATGTCATAGAAAACAAGATTCACTCGTCCTTCCTCCGAGGTCAGCGAAAATTTGCTTTTAAGTTCCATGGGAAGATTCCATACCTTTATAGTCAAGCGAATCGATCGGTCTGCGATATCCAACGAAACATCCTCCACATCCACAAGGTCTTTGTTAATCAACAAATCCAAACCTTTCGGAATGGGCGCTTCGGTGATGATACGGTCGACGGCAAGACGAATCCGTTCTATGTCCAATAGTTTTTCAACGGCATCGGATAAAGCGGAGGTAGGCGCAAAGTATTCGAAGAAGGCATTCGGATCGTGAACGCCGGATCCCAACAAAACCTCCAGCCGGTCTATGGTAACGGGTTCTCTGTTCAACAGGTCCACGGATAAATTCACTTCCAGCTCCTTCTCCAATAAATTCAAGCCTTTGAGACGAATGAAAGACGGTAACCCGGCCTTTGCCAAGTCGAACCGAACATTCTTGGTAAACTCGTCGAAAACATCCGTTAAGGCGGAGGGGATTTGCTGTCCGTCCAAATACATTTCACCGATATCAATTCCTACCACATTATCTTGGCAGTAAGGAGTAAATTCCATCTGAACAATCATTTGAAAGCCGTGAAAGTTGATATTCGCCTTTAACAGCCGGTCCTTTAAGGATACCCACACTTGCTTGATTTGCAGCCCTTCCGGTATGACCGTATCACCGCCTTCTATATAAGCGTACAATTGATCGTTAAAAATGCGGTTGACCGTGTCTTCGGAAATGTAGAATCGGATATCGGACAATTGGTCCAAATCCACCAAGTCGGAGATATTCTTGTCCTTGAGAAGCTCCACCGGTTTGTCCGGTACCAAGGTTTTTAAAATATCCACCGCCTTTTCTTCGGGAAATTCCATTTCGACTAAGCATGCTTTATTTTCAAACCGAATTTTATTGATAAGAATCGGAAAATCGGGTCCGGTAATCTCTTTGTAGCTTATTCTGTAAGAATCCATGTCTTTCAAGATAAGGCGGGTTATAAATCGCGGGATGGGAATCCCCCATATTTTTAACTTGGGCTCCGTGATAGACAGGGCGTTTTCATCCGCCGTATCGATGCTTACTTGGGTATCGCATCGTATTTTTAAAAAGCCGTAAAGAAACGCTACGTTCAGCGTTGCGTTTTCCGTGTCAAATACGGCCGAATGAAATTTCGTGTTTTTAGGCAACAATTCTCCGTTTGCTTCGAGATAGTTCTTTAGAAGCTTATCGATAATGATATCGTTAATTTCCATTTCCGATAAGGAAACCACAATGCGGTTCCATTTTGAAAAGTTGACTTTCTCCCCTTGGCTAAGATCCCGGATGGTTTGCTCGGTAAACAACTCCTTTATATCGAAATCGGCCGCCGAAGCCATGCTCGACACAAGCAAGACTCCGATCACAATAAAAATCATAAGAAATCTTTTTTTCATATCCTTGTAAGCAAATCCTTCATCCCCTTGCGGAAGGCCTTTGCCTTACTCCTTTCCCGTACTTAGAAACAAACCGACGATTTTGCCTTGACCCTTTTCGCATTTATGTAAATCTCCGGCTTTAATATATATGACAAATTATTACCGGATTATTCTAATTCATGCGTCCGAACTCCTTCATTTTAGCACAATTACTCGTTTTTCGTAAACTTGTATTCCGACCGGTCTCCTGTGACAAAGTCACGGATAACAAAAGCAAGCGATGATAAAATTAATATCAATGATAACGATTTGCAATAGTACGTGAGAATAAGCTATGTTATAATGAAATTGAAAGATTCACAAATTGTTATTATTTTATTCAAAAACGGATAGTATAATAATGGATAAAACAATAACAAAATATCTTATGAAAGGGGACTGAAATCATGAGATTTAATTACACAAAGAAGAATGTTGATGTTCATCAAGCGGCCAAAGACATGATTGAGAAAAAGTTATCAAAGCTTGATAAGTTTTTCAAAGACGATACCGAAATCAATGTCACCGTGTCGAAGATCAGATCCCAAATGAATCTCGAAGTCACGA
>JAAYHZ010000283.1 GCA_012744235.1 Clostridiaceae bacterium | reverse complement strand
TTGTAAAACCGTTCATCCGTCGCGTTCAATTGGAATGTCATATCCTTTTCCTCCGGTTCCGATTAAATTTTGATAATCTTTTCTTCCCAAGGCATGTTCTTTCGGAATTTCGGCATTTCCATCTCACGCCCGCCGTTCATAACGGATAGCTCCGACAAGAAAGCCACCGCCGTCCATTCGCAAGCCTCATACACGTCCACTCCGGGCGGGTTGCCGTAGAGGATGGCGTTGACAAAATCCTCCACGATGAAAAAGTCACCTCCGCCGTGTCCCGATTTCTTTTGATCCTCCGAGGCCTTTTTGTATCTTTCCGGCAAATATTGATCATAGAAATCCTTCAGCGGGTACCATGTCTTTTCTTGTTTGTCGTCGATTCCTTCAAACCAAACCTTGGCTTGGTCCCCCAACCCTCTTGCCGCTTCGTAGCATCCTTTCGTTCCTTGGCAAGAATAATAGGTGGCGCAGTGAGGTCGATTGGATACACAATCCACCCGGATTTTAATCAGCTTACCCTTTTCGGTAGTACACAAGGTCAAAGCCAAGTCGTCGTTGCGCAAATGAGGAGCGGTCCACTGTCCCGTACCTACCGTACGAACGGTTTTGATCCGATCTCCATGGAGCCACTTCATAACGGGGCCTAAACTGTGGGTGGGATAAAAGGAGCCTCTCCGTCCGAATTGCCAATATTTTCTCCAGGACGTTTTTCCGCTCGTAAACCGCCCATAGCTGTATGTAACCATGTTTTTAATGTCGTGAATGTACTCCCCTTCCCCGAAATATACTTCGCCGAAAACGCCGGCCTCCACCATGCCTTTTACAACCTGAATCTCCTGCATATAGATGTAGTTTTCCGCCATCATATAGACTTTTTGGGTTTCCTCCACCTTTTCACACAGCCAAAAAAGCTCATCCATGGTTACCCCGGCGGTAACTTCGCTTAACACATGCTTTCCCGCCTCCAGCGCCGCCAAAGCTTGGGGCACGTGACACTGCATGGGAGTCGCAATAACGACCGCATCAATGTCGCTTTCCAACATATCTTCAAATACTCGATAGTGTTTGGGAATATTGAGATCCGCAGCCCTCTTCTTGGCAAAATCCTCGTCCAAATCACAAAGAGCCGTAACCTCCACATTCGGATTGGCTTGAAAGCCTTTGATGGTGCTTAACCCTCTGGCACCTGCAATACCGACTTTTATCATAGCGATAACCTCCCATACAAGTAGGCTTATCCGTTAACGTTAACGAAACGACGTATGAGACTGTATACGGAATAGAATAATGAGACGGATTACTCCGTTAACGTTAACGTAAACTCCAAAGTAATTATATACCGAATTGTAGAATATGTAAATACAGTAACGAGAAAGAATCGGTAGCATTTGTTACGAAAAGCTTTAATAAAGTAAAAAATACTTTTTTGCTATGTTCAAGAAATCAAGTTATGATATTTCCATACTATCGACTATTTTAAATTCCCTATCCTCTATCGGATTTTGCAGCCCGAAGATCATCGCCGACAAGTACGGACAAGACAACATTAAAACGAACGCGGACATTCCTCTCGTAACGCCCGGTCCGGGATGGAAGGATATAAAAGAAGAAATCATCGAGCAGACGGCAAAAACCCGTCGTATCGTTGACGGTGCCGGAATGTAACGGCCCGAACTACCTTTCCTTCAGCCAATGAAGAACGGGTTCGAGATTTTCCTCTTTGACACCGTCAAAGCCGTTCTCTATGATTTCAATGGATTCTTTGGTTTTTCCGTCTTGTTTCTTGCGATTTTTCAGCATTTAAACGAACATGGACAGCATGAACCCGTCAAATCCTTTGATTTCTTTTAACGGAAGACATCCTCCCCGAAGATAAAAAAAGGGCAACCCGTTGATCCGGTTCCGTGCAATCATCGTTTCCGGGTTAGGCTCGGCGGTTTCTCCGGTACCGGACCCGCAGACGGCGACGAGATTCCGTTTTCTCACTTTATTAAGCCCCTGTATTTTCCCTACCTTGACCCACCCGAGAAAAAGAATTTCTTCCGCTTGGTCGATCCGAGAGACCTCGCTGACGTGATAAACCTTCAAATTCGTCTTTTTTCCTAACATTTCGGCATACTTTTTGGTAAAGCCGGTTTTCGATTCGTAAACAATGACCATATTAACATCACATTCCTTTCGCTGTGCTCAAGGCACAAAATAGAATGAAAAATTTTTACTTAAGCCACCCTCTGTAGTAAAATATAAGTGGGTATGCAGGTATACTAC
>JAAYHZ010000031.1 GCA_012744235.1 Clostridiaceae bacterium | reverse complement strand
GGTCTTATCGTGAATCACGACCCGGACATTCCTGTTGTCACCGCCTATATGGACACCGGAAAACCCGGTCCCGTGATTGCCGTGATGGGGGAGATGGACTGCGTCGTATGCTTTGAGCATCCGGACTGTACCGAAAACGGATATGTTCACGCCTGCGGCCATCATGTCCAAGTAGCGGATATGATCGGTTGTGCCGCCCTTTTAAAGGACAGCGGGCTTTTAAAAGACATGTGCGGGAAGATCAAGTTTATGGCGGTACCCGCGGAGGAGCATATCCAACAGGATTTCCGTATGGATTTGGTAAGAAAAGGGAAGCTGACCTTTACCGGAGGAAAGACGGAGCTGGTTTATCGTGGCTTTTTTGATGACGTGGATATGGCCATGATGGTCCACGTTTTGGAATCCGATGCAAAGCTCAGCTTTGGGTCTACCTGCAACGGCTGCTTGATCAAGCAAATCTCCTATAAAGGGAAAGCGGCCCATGCGGGAGGCGCACCTCATGAAGGAATCAACGCCCTTTATGCGGCGAACCTGGGGCTTAACGCCATTAACGCTCTTCGCGAAACCTTTAAAGAAGAAGACAGCATTCGGGTTCATCCCATAATTACCAAAGGCGGAGATACCGTAAACGTCATACCTTCGGAGATCAATATCGGAACCTACGTCCGAGGAAAAACCTTGGATGCCATATTGGAAGTCAACAAGAAAGTGGACCGTGCTTTGGCGGGAACGGCGGCGGCCTTAGGTTGCCGGGTGGAAATCGAAGACGTACCCGGATACTTTCCTCTTTCATCGGATCCGAATTTTACGAGCTTTGCATTCGAATGTGCCAAGATCTTAGCAGGCGACAAAGCGGTTCGGATCGGCCACATGGGAATTTCCACGGACATGGGGGACCTTTCCATGATCATGCCGGTGATACACCCTTACGTGGGCGGTGCAAAAGGCGGGCTTCACAGCGGAGCATTCAAGATTGACGACAAAGATACGGCGTACGGAACGGGAACGCACTTTTTGGCTTTAACCGCCTACGGCTTGTTGTCGGATAACGGTGCTTGCGCTTGCAAGATAAAAAAGGAGCATGTGCCGTATTTTTCAAGCAAAGAGGAATTTATCCGATGCATGAAGGACTTAAGCCGTAAGGTTTTGTACCCGAAAAAAGATATATTGGAAGACTAACGGGTTTATCGGAATATAGTATATATTAAGGAGGGTTTTTTCATGGACATTTTGTCTTCTGTTAAGGAGAAAATGTTGGAGTATGAAAGGTATTACGGGGACTTTAGCGAATACACCCAAGAGAAGGTGCAAAATACCAAACGGTGGATGGAGCTTCTTGCCCAAAACAAGATTCCCTTTAGCGGGGGTGCTACCGAGGTGCAATACAAAAGCTTCAAGGACATTGACTTCAGAGGGCCGGAAATTAACAACCAAGAGTGGCGGGCACAGCTGAATCGCTTTTTCTGGCTGGAGCCTATTGCTTGGGAATACGAACGGACAAAAGACAAGCGGTTGGCGGAAATTGCAAGGGAATCCATTGAGGCCTGGTTGGATTTTCGTACCTTTACCGGAACGGAAACCAACGCAAGCGTATGGATGACAACGGGAGACAATACCCTTTCCACCTCCATTCGCTTAGGACAGTTTAACAGAAGAGGCTGGTGGGGAGCCGTGCCCTATTTGAATGACAGCGGATACTTCGACGACGCTTTCATCAACAGAATGTTGGACAGTACGGCGCAGCAAATGGAATTTATGAAAAGAAACATAACCCCCATCGGCAACTGGCGGATCAGCCAGCTGGATACCATGTTTTTCATCGGCTTTTGCTTGCCCGGCTTCAAAGACTACTTGGATTTTGCCGTACATAACATAAACGAAACCTTTTTCACCCAGGTGCATGACGACGGAAGTCATGAAGAGCATACCGCAGGGTACCACGATTGGATGAAAAACGTATTTACCCGCTACTGTTATGTACAAAAAGCCCGTCCGGATTTAGGCTTCGACATCGATCCGTATATGCTCGGCAAAATGTGGAACTATTCTTTATATATGTACGCTCCGGACGGGAAGCGCACCGGCTTAAACGACAGCGGAAGATGGTACGAGCTTGCGGATGAGGAGTCCGTGAAGCGGTCTTACGACGAATTTATCCAACAAAGAAGCAAATTCCTAAAGGATTTTGATTTGTCCGATATGGACGAGTTCAAAACCGAAGATAAGCCTTCGAAGTATTTCGACAAGGCCGGTCAATTCTTTATGAAAGAAAGCTGGGACCGATCTTCAACCATGTTTGTCTTTGATGCCACCGTTTGGGGCGGAGGCCATTGCCACAGAGCTCGCAATGCGGTGAACATGTATTACAACGGCAAGATGCTCTTGATCGATCCGGGAACGTTGAATTACGAACGATCCGATCCTTTCTGCCACTACGGAAGGTCTACCCAATCCCATAATACCGTATCTCCGGAAGGAATGACCCAAACCATCAACGATGCCACGATAGAAAAATACTACGAAGACGATGCCATCAGTTATATCCACAGCGACTATACGGGCGGCTACGAAGGAGATGGGAAAAGCCTTGCAGGCTCCCATAAAAGAACCTTCCTGTGGATCAAAGGCCTAGGTGCCGTCGTCCACGATTCCTTCACCTGCTTCGGTAAAGAAAGCCGATTCTCCTCCAGATGGCAGAGCATTCCGGGTGAAATGAAAAATCTTCCCGAAGAACAAGAAGCCCATACCTGCTTCGACGATGCCAATGTGCTGATTAAAGCCTACTTTGCCAATACCAAGGTCAATCAAAAGGTATATACGGGCAGCAAGGAGCCCTTTGCCGGTTGGGTGTCCTACAAAGGCGTCGGCTTAAGAGGCGGAGAACCTGCTCCCATGCTGTGCTTCGAAACGGAATACCCGGTTTCCCGTTTTGAATTGGGACAGTGGATCATGCCTTATGACAATGAAAAGCCGGACGTGGATATTGTCCTTAAGAATTACGAAACAAGCAAAGCCGTTGAAATCGTTTACAAGGACAAGAAAGTCGTTTTCGTCACATCCCGCATTAAGGGCTGGGAAAGAGGACGGCTGCCCCAAATCGCGCAAGCCGGAGATCTTTTCTGTGACGGGAAGAGCGCCGTTTTGATTTTTGATAAGGATCTATTACAATATGCTTATGCGGAGCAGTGCGAAAACTTAACGTATAAAGGGGAAACGATTTTCAAGAAGGACAAATGGGGAGAATACGTCTACAGGAAATGACAATGAGAATTATCGACATTACAAGAACCGTTGAACCGAATATGCCGGTATGGCCCGGCGACCCTCCGGTGGTTATCGAAAGGCTGTGCAACATCGAAGAACATGACTGCAACGTATCGAGCCTGTGTGCGGGGCTTCATACCGGCACCCATATTGACGCTCCTTGGCATTATGTCAAGGAGGGGAAAAAGGCCTCCGAGCTTGACTTGTCTCGGTTCTACGGCATATGCAAGGTTTTCGAGATCAGAAAAGAAGGTCACATTCAAAAAGAAGACATCAAGGATTTGGACATCGAACAAGGGGACATTGTCCTGTTTAAGACCGAGAACAGTTATATAAGAAACGAAAAAGCCTTTCGCGAAAATTATTGCGGTTTGGCACCGGATGCGGCATTAGAGCTTGCGGAAAAAAGGATCAAAACCGTAGGAGTGGACTACCTTTCGGTGGAGCCTTTCGGCGGCAACGGAGATGTCCATCGAATACTTCTTAAAAACGACATTGCCGTTATCGAAGGCTTGGACCTTTTCGAAGCGAAACCGGGCCGTTATCTGCTTTCGGCATTGCCGTTGAAGATCGAAGACGTGGACGGTTCGCCGGTTCGAGCGGTCTTGATTGAAATTTGACAAGGGTTAGCATAACAAGTGTATACGATGAAGGAGGTGAAGAGGGTTCTGCATTGGAACCCTTACACGGTATGAACGGAAGAGAAATGGTTTTAAAAACCGTTCATTTTCAAAGCCCGAAAGGGTTGGCAATGACATTGCCGAAAGAATATCGGTATGATTTCTACGGTTGGGGGCCGAACCCCAGTCCGGATGCTCGTTGTAAAAAGGGGGTCGACGAATGGGGGGCGGTTTGGGATAATATCGGAACCACTTCCTTGGGAGAAGTGAAGCAATTTCCCTTGCTTGACTGGGAGGATTTCCCCAAGCTGAAAATACCCGATGTGAGAGAAGAAAGAAGATGGAAGGGAATCGAAGAGGTCCGGGAAAAAGCGGGCGACAAGTTTCTTTGCGGAAGCGGGTTTTCCATCTACGAACGGCTGCACTTTATCCGAAGCTTGGAAAATACATGGATTGACATTTATGAAAATCCGGAAAAGCTGTGCGAGCTGATGGACATTCTCGTGGACATGAATCTTTACGCTATTGAAATGTACGGAAAATACGGATTCGACGGATTGATGTTTTGTGACGATTGGGGACTGCAGGATTCCCTTATGATTTCTCCGAAGCATTGGCGAGAACTGTGGAAGCCGAGATACCAAAGGATTTTCGAAGCGGCTCACAAAGCGGGGTTGGTCACGATCCTTCACAGCTGCGGATATATCGTGGACATCTTGGACGACTTGATTGAAGCCGGGTTGGACGTGATCCAAATGGACCAACAGATGAATATGGGGTTGGATTTGCTTTCCCGAAGATTCCGTGGAAGAATTACCTTCTATTGCCCTGTTGATATCCAAGCCGTCATGGCCTTCGGAAACGAAAGTACCATACGAGCCTACTGCAGAGAAATGGTGTCGAAGCTAGGTACCCCGACAGGCGGCTTTATTGCGGGATACTACTCTTCTCCGCAAAGCGTAGGCCATACCCCCGAAGCGATTCGGGCTATGTGCGAAGAATTCATGGCTATTGACCGAGAGATCCGTGAAGGGATTTTTCAATACGTGTGAAATATAAGGAACGATCCGGTGAGGTGATACAATGGATAAAAGAATCGGTATCTATGTATTATTATTTACTTTGGTCGAAATTTATTTATTGGTAGAGATTCCTTGGCTGGGAATTACGTTGGGGGCATTAAGTATTATCGGTTTGATTGCCTACCAAGTTCGCAAGAAACGAATAAGAGAAGCGAAATTGGAAGAGGAAATCCAAAGGATTCATAGATCCCGCCATCCGGACGAGCAAAGATAAACGGAAGAAACGGATTTCCAAGGATAAATGCCGATCGTTTGAATAAAAACCGTCCTTTTCACAGAACCTAATACCGGTAAATCATCAAAAAGGATAGGGAAAAGTGAACAAGGAAAAATTTAAAAAGACAAAATCCTTCATGATCGGCCTTTTATCCGGCATATTAAACGGTTTCTTCGGTTCGGGAGGAGGAAGCCTGGCGGTTCCCCTCATCGCCGGACTAACGGATACGGAAGACAAGAAGGCTCACGCAACCACGGTGGCTATCATCTTTTGCTTAAGCGGAGCCGGCTTGTACGTGTATTTCAAAAAGGATTACATTGACCTTCCTTCCGCCTTTAGAGTCATTCCGGGCGGGATACTCGGAGGACTGACCGGTGCTTATTTGCTGAAAAAATGTCCCGTGAAATGGCTAAGAAAGATATTCGGTACTCTGCTTTTGTATGCGGGGTACCGAATGTTTGCGCATAAATGACTTTATTTCTCATCGGCCTTGCATCCGGAATCTTAGGCGGTATGGGCATCGGAGGAGGGACGGTTCTCATCCCGGGGCTGGTGTTGTTTGCGGGACTTTCTCAACACCAAGCGCAAGGAATCAATTTGCTGTTCTTTCTTCCGGTTGCGGCGGCATCCTTGGTTGTCCATATTAAAAACAAAATGGTGGATTACAAAATCACGGGCTTTGCCGTCCTTGCCGGCGTGCCTGCCGCGTTTGCCGGGGCCGATTTTGCTTCCGTAACGGAAGAAGGGCTCCTTCGTAAAATTATCGGCGTTTTCTTAATTATCGCCGGCATCTACGAATTGCTGAAGAAATAACGGTTTACGGAATGGGTGTAATTTCATCCGTGTAGGGATTTTTGAACATGTCCTCCGCACGGATGATTCTTTTGCCGTTAAAGTCCAAAGAACCGAAGACTTTTTCAGGCCAGTACCACGTTTCCGATTCAAACAGCACGATGTCGTTCATGAGTTTGTAGTGGGAATAGGGATCCTCGTTGAAATGCCACAATTCTCTTTCCGTTCGTATGGGATAAGGAGATTCCTTCGTTCCCATAACGTTTAAATAGGGGATTCCTTCGATTGTTTCCACATGGGATTCTTTCGACCAAGTGGCGATAACCGACAGAGGTAATTGAATTTTTAAAGAAAAATCTCCCTCGGTTCGGAATTGCTTGATGGGATCCGATTGTATGATCAAAACGTTTTTATGAACTTGGATATTTTCCGGTTTTATGGATAAATCGGCGGCGTTGGCCTTAACGTTTCGAAAAGATTGTTTCAATGTATCCGTTACCATTTTAATGCCTTCCGGAGTTTTGATTTCTTCCTCCAGCCAAATGCCGTTGTTCAGCTTGACCAACAAATTCAGTCCGTAATAAGTCAAATCGTAGTGGAACAGCTCGTTGGTATCGGGATACGTCTTTCTTCCGGTATCGCAAACGGCTTCCATGGAAAGGGTAGGTTCCGTAATACATTGAAGATTTTCACCGTGGCGGTGAGAAAGGGAATTGTTGTCGTAGGAGGCTCCGAATACAACCGTCCTTTGTACGCTTCCTAAAGGCATAATCTCGAATTCCGGAGTTCCGGCATTGTTGAACAAGGTATTATTATCGGGAGTCCCGCAGATCCGTCCTACGGCGGATAAGGATCCTGTGTAATTTATGAATCCTCCCGTAATCAGGCAGGAAGAAATCTTTCCGGGGTATGCGGCTCTACCCGCGATCCCGCCGACGGAGTTTACTCCCGTTACGGATGAAAAGGAACAGCATCCTTGAACCAAACCGGAAAGAACCGAGCCCACGATGCCTCCTACGTTGTTTTGTCCCGCTACCGAACAAATCACGTTGGTTTTTTCTACGGTTCCTTCGTTAATACCTGCAACGCCTCCGGTGTTGTTATTGCCCTTTACGGTTCCCGTAACGAAGCAGCCCTTGATAACTCCTTTATTGATTCCGGCAATGGCTCCGGTTTCGTTGCCGCCTTCTACCGTTACGTCGCTCAAGCTCAAGTCGGTTACCGTACCGGAAAGGACCGAAAACAGACCCGAAGGGTTCGAGCCGTCGCTTTTAATATGTAAATTTTTAATGGTTTTGCCGTTGCCGTAAAGGGTTCCTCTGAATTCGAAGGGCTCCCATTCGTATCCTTCCATATCGAAGTCTTTTTCCAAACGGAAGACCATATCGGGATAAACCGACAACGCTTTTAAATCCCTTGCCTCGAGAAGGGTAAAGGGATCCTCTTCCGTTCCCATGCCGTTTCGAATATACAGTTTTTCTCGAACAATAATGGTGTCTTGCTTGACTCCTTGCAAAAGAACCGAAGGAAATTTAAAGGATAAATGCTCGGTAGAGGTGATGTTGAAGTAATCCGGAACCGGTATACGAATGCGCAGCAAATTCCCGGTAAGGCGGTCAATGTTGTCTATGTTTAAGCGAGTTGCAATAAGCCTTCTCCATTGCTGAGGACCTTCGATGGAATCGATGAGGATTTGGGTAAGCTCGGGGTCGCTTCCTACGTCGCGAGCCCACTCCGTTCCCGAGACGCGTATGTCGATATAGGCGCCGCCTTGCATAATATTAAATTCAAAATTGGAAAACTCTTCGGTAAAGGATCCTTCGAAGGTGATTATCACTTCACCGGCAGGCGGGCTGTATCTTGGCTTTATTTCCTTTTCTTCCGTTTCCTCAACGATTTCGGTCTCTTTCGGTTTCGGGTATTCCTTCGTATCGTACAAATCCAAAACGCTGAAATGGGTTTTCGGCTTATTGAATTCGGCAACCCTTAAAACGGGTACCGTTTGTGAACTGCAAGACGTCGTGGACAGCAGAATCATAACGACGAGACAAAATATGTAAAAATTTTTCGTCCTCATTGTAAAATTCCTTCCCGTTCGCTTATCCGCTGAAAATTAAAAAATCTTCCTTTTTTATTATACCGGAAAAAAAGAAAAAAACGGGTATCTTTTTTAAAGAATCGTTCATAATTCTACAATATGAATATTGAACATTTTCTTGACAGCCCGGGATGCGGTATAATATATTGTTTCAGAAAGTGAGAACAAGGGAGGGCTTTTTTATGACAATCTATTATACACAGAGAACGAATTTTTACAAAGGGAATTCGCCGGAGCAATTGTTAAAAAACTTCGGCAGCCCGTTGTACGTGTACAACGAGGATATTTTTAGAGAGCGATGCAGACAGATGGTGGGGCTTGTAGATTACCCTCACTACAAGGTTACATATTCCATCAAAGCGAATTCGAATCTCACTTTATTAAAAATTGCTCGTGAAGAGGGCATGCATGCCGACGCCATGTCCCCGGGAGAAATTTACGTGTTGGAAAAGGCCGGATTTAAGCCTTGCGAGATTTTCTACATCAGCAATAACGTGTCGGAAGAAGAAATGAAATTCGCTATTGATAGAGGCATTGATACCAGCGTGGATTCTTTGTCTCAGCTAGAAATGTTCGGGCGTTTGAATCCCGGCGGAAAAGTAGCCATCCGCATCAATCCCGGCATCGGAGCGGGACATCATGCCAAAGTGATCACCGGCGGTAAAAAGACAAAGTTCGGTATCAACACGGAATATTTGGACCAAGTAAAAGCCATATTGAAAAAATACAATTTGACTTTAAAAGGCATCAACCAACATATCGGATCCTTGTTTATGGACGGATCCAAGTACTTGGAAAGCGTGAAAAACACCTTGGAAATCGCAAAGCAATTCGATACCATCGAATTTGTGGATTTCGGAGGCGGATTCGGTATACCCTATCGAAAACAAGAAGGACAAGCTCCCTTGGAACTGAAGGAATTCGGTCAAAGGCTCGGCGATGTGCTGAAGGAATGGGTGAAGGAGTATGGAAGAGAAATCCTGTTCCGAAGCGAGCCCGGCCGCTATATTGTTGCCGAAAGCAGCGTGCTTTTAGGAACCGTACATGCCATTAAGGAAAACGGAGAAACCTTTTATGTAGGAACGGACATCGGATTTAACGTACTGGCGCGTCCCATCATGTACGACGCCCACCATGAATTGGAGCTGTATCGGAACGGAAAGCTTGTAACCGAAGGAGAAACGATTACGGCGGACGTGGTAGGCAATATATGCGAATCCGGAGATATCTTGGCGAAGGAACGGACGATATTCATGCCTCAAGAAAAGGACATTATCGGGGTAATGGATGCCGGTGCCTATGGGTATTCCATGTCCTCGAATTATAACAACCGCCTGCGTCCTGCGGAAGTACTGATCCGATCGGACGGATCGGTGCAGTTGATTCGTAGACGCGATACGTTGGAGGATTTGATTCGAAATTTTTGAAATTTTGATGTGTAAGGAACATTTAATAATTTGAAAAAATTGTTTGCATAAACAGTAGGAGTATGCTATAATTGCTCGGGTTAAAAACACACGGTAGGATTCGCAAGACGTGTTCCGAATCTTAAGGATTCGGTCGGTTGCGAAGTTGAGTATCGTGAAAGACTAAAACACGGAGGATTTTTTATGTCAGTTATTTCAATGAAACAGTTATTGGAAGCGGGCGTCCACTTTGGCCATCAAACCAGAAGATGGAACCCGAAAATGTCGGAGTTCATTTTTACCGAACGTAACGGAATCTACATCATCGATTTGCAAAAAACCGTAAAGAAAATCGAAGAAGCTTACATGTTCGTAAGAGAAATCGTTGCCAACGGTGGAACGGTGCTCTTTGTCGGTACAAAGAAGCAAGCGCAGGATTCCATTAAAGAAGAAGCCGAACGCTGCGGCGAGTTCTATGTGAACAACAGATGGTTAGGCGGAATGCTGACCAACTTCAAAACCATCAAGAAGAGAATCGAACGCTTAAACGAATTGGAAGAGATGGAAACGGAAGGTATATTCGATTTGCTTCCGAAGAAGGAAGTTATCCGCTTGAGATTGGAAAAAGAAAAGTTAGAGAAAAACTTAGGCGGTATCGTGAATATGAACGATATACCCCAAGCCGTATTCATCGTAGATCCGAAGAAAGAACGCAATGCTTTGTTGGAAGCTCGTAAACTGAATATCCCCATCATAGCGATTGTTGACACCAACTGCGACCCGGACGAAGTGGATTATCCCATACCCGGTAACGACGACGCGATTCGCGCCATTAAGCTTTTAGCCGGTGTTATTGCCGATGCCGTTTTGGAAGCGAAGCAAGGCGAACAGCTGACGGATGTAAGCCGCAGCGAATCGAACGAAGGGGATGCCGATGATAAGATCGTCATTGACGATTTGGCTATGCAAGACCTCGAAGGCCGCGACAAAGCGGACGATGTGGAAGAGGCTTTTGAAGATATGGCCGAAGACGTTATGGACGAAGTTGCCGATGAAGTTGAATAATAAAGAAAGCAGAGAACATAAAGGAGGGAAGTTGGCATGACAATAAGTGCAGGATTGGTTAAAGAATTAAGAGAAATCACGGGCGCCGGAATGATGGACTGCAAAAAAGCTTTGGTAGAATCCAACGGCGACATGGAAAAAGCAAAGAAGATTTTACGTGAAAAGGGCTTGGCGGCTGCCGCAAAGAAGGCCGGAAGAATTGCTTCGGAAGGTGTGGTTGAAGCCTATATTCACGGCGACGGAAGAATCGGTGTTCTTGTGGAAATCAACACGGAAACGGACTTTGCTGCGAAAAACGAAGAATTTCGTGCTTTTGCTAAAGACATCGCTATGCAGATTCTGTCTCTT
>JAAYHZ010000282.1 GCA_012744235.1 Clostridiaceae bacterium | reverse complement strand
CGGTACGGTGAAGGCATCGGAGGGAGTTTGACGAAGGAGGAAAGATAAAGATTATCGTAAACGGCGGAAGAAGGTAAATTTATATGCATTTCCATGAAAATCGGGATAAATATTAAGAATTGACGGGCACTTCCTTGTTTCTTGTTGTATTGCCGGCGGTATGATATATTTAAAAGGCGGAATAAAAAACTTTAAAATAGGTATAGAAATGTTGAGTGATAAGGATGAACCGAACGGCCATATTATTCGTTGAAGACGACCCGGTCATATCTACGGGTCTTACCTACTCCCTAAAGGAGGAAGGATATACCGTATATACTTGTGAAAACTATAAATCGGCGCTGTCGGTCATAAACGACAAGCCCTTCGACTTGGCGATTTTGGACGTATCCTTGCCGGACGGAAACGGGTACGATTTGTGTAAGCGGATTAAGGAAAAACACGAGATCCCGGTGATTTTTCTAACCGCCTCCGACGATGAGGTCAACGTGGTGATGGGGTTGGATATGGGAGCCGACGACTACGTCTCCAAACCGTTTCGGCTTCGGGAGCTTTTGTCCCGTATCAAATCGGTCCTTCGGCGATACAAGGCGGAAAGCGGAGCCCCTTCCGTTATTTCCTTGGGAAATGTCACCGTTCACACGGGCCAAGGGAAGGTGTATAAAAACGGAGAAGAAATCTTGCTTACGGCCATGGAATACCGCCTCCTATTAATATTGGCTTCAAGACCCGGGCAAATCATGACTCGAGGAAAGCTTTTGGAGGACATGTGGGATATTGCCGGGGACTACGTCAATGACAACACCTTAACCGTATATATCAAGCGTCTTCGTGAAAAGATCGAGGACGATCCGAAAAACCCTACCGTCATCAAGACCGTAAGAGGGATCGGCTACATGACGGAAAAATAATATAAATAAGAGTGTGGCTATGCTTCGAAATAGAGAAATTAAAATATTTTGCTTGATCGTTATTCTACTCGTTGCAGGGGGTACGATTGCGTGTCTTTTTCTTTATCCTGATGCGGCTTGGCTGCTTTTGGTCTTATCTTTCTTGATTATCTTTTGCTTTCTATTGTTTACTTTCCGTCGATACAGGGAAATACGGCGGTTGTCCGCCTATTTAAGACAAATCGCCAAAGGGGATTTTCAACTGGACGTGCGGGACAATACGGAAGGCGAGCTTAGCATATTAAAGAACGAAATTTACAAGGTTACGGTAACTCTTTACGAGCAGGCGGAAGCCTTAAAAAAGGATAAACGCTTTCTTTCCGATGTTCTGTCCGACATTTCCCATCAGATCAAGACTCCACTTACCTCCATGACGGTCATGGCGGACCTTTTAATGGATAAGAGCCTGCCTTTGGAAAAGAGAATGGAATTTACGAAAAACGTAAGACAGCAGCTGGACCGCTTGCAATGGCTTGTTTCCTCTCTTTTAAAGCTTTCGAAAATGGACGCCGACGCGGTGACGTTTAAAAAAGAACCGATCTCGGTGAAAGAGCTGGTTCGCCGGTCCGTCTCTCATTTATTGATTCTTGCCGATTTAAAGGACCAAAAGCTGACCATTACAGGAGACGAGAATGCGGGATTTACCGGAGATTTTCAATGGACATGCGAGGCATTGGCGAATATCGTGAAAAACAGCATTGAGCATACACCGCGAGGAGGCGAGATTACGATTCGGTACGAAGAAACTCCTCTTTTTACATCCGTATCCGTGGAAGACAACGGAGAAGGGATTTCGAAGGAAGACCTTCCTCGACTGTTCGAACGATTCTTTAAGTCGTCCCGCTCCACTAAAGACAGCGTGGGAATCGGGCTGGCTATGGCCAAGGCTATTGTCGAAAAGCAAGGGGGAACCATCGAGGTACGAAGCGAAGCGGGGAAGGGATCTTGCTTTACCTTACGGTTTTACAAGAATATCATTTAGTCTTTTTATCAAGTGACGAAAATGTCACCGGATTTGTCACCGAATCGTCACACGGGCCGTGTAGGATGGTCTCATACAAAGGAGAGTGATACCGTTTGGAAATTTTAAGAGTGGAGAACATAAGTAAAATATACGGAAAAGGAGAAACGGCGGTAAAAGCTTTAAACGACGTGTCTTTTTCCGTTGAAAAAGGACAATTTGTGGCCATCATCGGCCCTTCCGGGTCCGGGAAGTCCACTTTGCTTCATATCATAGGAGGCGTGGACCGACCTACATCCGGTAAAGTGTATGTGGATAATACCGACATTTTTCAATTGGATGAAACAAAGCTGGCTATATTCCGAAGACGGCAAATCGGACTTATCTACCAGTTCTACAACCTGATTCCGGTTTTAAACGTAAGGGAAAACATTCTTTTGCCCTTATTGCTGGACGGGCGAAAAATCGATTCCGGCTATTTGGACGAGATTTTAAAAACCTTGAATTTGAAAGACCGCTTGGAGCATTTGCCGAACCAATTGTCCGGGGGACAGCAGCAGCGGGTGTCCATCGGACGGGCTTTAATCAACAACCCGGCCTTGGTTTTGGCGGATGAGCCTACCGGCAATTTGGACAGCAAAAGCGGATCGGAGATTTTATCTTTGCTGAAGCTTTCGAATAAAAAGTATAACCAAACACTGATTGTGATTACCCATGACGAGAGAATCGCCATGCAGGCGGATCGGATCATTTCCATCGAAGACGGAAGGATTTGCAAGGACGAGGTGATCCGCTCATGAATATTATGAACGTATTGACGGTTCGCCACATGAAGCTGAACAAAAGGAGAACCTTCGTCACCATTATCGGCGTGGCTTTGTCCGTATGCATGATTACGGCGGTGGCTACTTTTACCTCTTCTTTTTTAAACCTGTTGCAGCGGATTACCATTGAGGAAACGGGAAATTGGCACATTTTGTACAATTCTTTGACGGAAGAGCAAATTGTACAAATCGAAGAGGTAATGGGAAAAAGAAAATCGCTTACGGTATCGAAAGGAACGGATATCGGGTATGCTCTTTTTCCGGAAAGTAAAAACGAGAGCAAGCCCTATTGGTTCGTAAGAGGATTCGATGAAAACGGGTTTCAAATTTTCAACTACAAGCTTTTGGAGGGAAGGTATCCTGAGAATTCTTATGAAATCGTCATTTCCGTGCCGGAAGACGATGATATTCCTTACAAAATCGGCGACATTGTCACTTTGGAAATCGGCGATCGATTTCATCCGGATATCGATTCCTACATGGGACAATCTTGGAGCTATGTACCCCCAACGGAAGAAAGAGAGGGAGAATCTATAAAGGTTCGTATCACCCGCGAATTTACCGTCACGGGAATCATGGAACGGCCCTCTACCGAATACCTTTGGTCGCCGGGCTATACGGCGTTAACTCTTTTGGATGACGAGATCCCCGTGGACAAATCGAAAATTACGGTATACGGGACCTTCAAGAAGGTGCCGAGAAATCTGTTCCGATTGGGAGAACGAATGGCGAAAGAGGCCGGTATGGATCCTCTTAAAGCCGGATACAATATCTCCTTGTTAAGATACCATATGCTGGTTACCGATGAACGGTTATTAAGCACCTTCTATATCTTGGCGAGCTTTGTCATTTTGCTCATTATGATAGGCTCCGTATCCTTGATTTACAATGCCTTTGCCATTTCCATATCGGAACGCAGCAAGCATTTGGGGATGTTGGCCAGTGTGGGGGCAACGAAAAAACAAAAACGAAATTCCGTCTACTTTGAAGGCTTTGCGACGGGGCTTATTGCCGTACCGATCGGTTTGTTTTTCGGAACCTTGGGGATCGGTGTTACCTTGCAGCTTCTTCATCCTTTGATATCGGGCATGGTAGGAGATACCCAAAAGTTCACTTTGGTGGTTTCCTTTCCGGCTATTGTTGCATCCGTCCTTTTGTCCGCCGTAACGGTGTTCATATCCGTTTGGGTACCGGCAAAAAGAGCGTCGAAAATTTCTCCTATTGACGCTATTCGCCAAACCAAGGATATCAAGCTGACGCCCAAGGCGGTAAAAACAACGGGAATCACAAAAGCCTTGTTCGGCTTCGAAGCGGAATTGGCATTAAAGAACTTAAAACGAAACAACAAGCGGCACAAAGCGACGATTCTGTCTTTGGTTTTAAGCATCGTGCTGTTTTTATCGGTGGCTTCCCTGTCCTCCATGACGAACCGATCCGCCGCTTTGGCCGTCAACAACATGCCCTACGACCTTTCCGTCCATGTAACCTCTCAAGAAACCGAAGAGGATATCCTCGCGTTTTATAAAGGAATTCAAGACATGAAAGAGGTCGAAAAAAGCGCCGTACAAAAAACCTTGTATTGGAGTCTGGAAACAAAAGGAGAGATATTGGCTCCTAAAGTAAAGGAAATGTATGATGCCGGGTATTATCAGATGAGCAGCACCTTTACAAACGAAGACGGAGAAAAAGTGTTAAAAACCTATTTCGGCGTGGAGCTGATCGCTTTGGACGAGGAGGCTTTTGAGCAGTACGCTCGTCTTGTCGGTGCGGACATGGCTTCGTTGAAGGATGGGAACAATCCGAAAGGCATTCTGTTAAACGTAACGAATATCAAAGCTAAAGAACAATACATTCGATCGGAGTATTTGAATGTGAAAAAAGGAGATTCTTTAAATCTTGTCTTCCTTCCCGATCAATCCGTATTAACAATGGAGATTGAAATTGCCGCCATGGCGGAGCAAGCGCCTTTAGGAACGGAAATACCGAGGTACCCTTACAATATTCAAATTTTCATTTCCCAAGAGACCTTTGACGCCATTTATTCCGGGTATCCGCAAAAGTACCGAAACATTCAACCGGAATTGTATATTCGAACCTCCGATTCGGAAGAATTGTCGGATCAAATCTTTCTATACAAGGACCGGACATCCATAGACGAGATTTTTGTAATCGATTACAACGCGGACCACAGAGAGCAAAGGCGGTTTTTGACCTTCGTTTACGTGTTCTTTTACGGATTCGTGGCATTGATTACCGCCATATGCATTGCCAACATATTCAATACGGTTTCCACCGGTATTCAGCTTCGTAAAAGAGAATTCGGTATGATGCTGTCGGTAGGGATGACGCCGAAAGGCTTTTACAAAATGCTTTACTACGAAAGCCTTTTTTACGGTGTTAAAGCGTTGCTTTTCGGATTGCCCGTAAGCTATATCATTATGAGGCTGTTGCACCGAATTTTAGGCCGATCCTTCGAAATATCCTTCTCGATTCCTTGGAAGAGCGTCATAGGCGCCGTGATCGTGGTGTTTGCCATCGTAGGAGTTACCATGTTTTATTCCGGATCGAAGGTAAAGGACGAAAATACCATGGACATGTTAAGAGCGGAAAATCTATGATCAAAACAAAAAATCAAGATCCGAGTTTTCTTTTGGGAAGGCTCGGATTTTTTATATATAAAATGATGTGTTAAACAAGGCCAACCGTTTATGTTACAATGATACATAAATATAGAAACGATTGGATCCCGTGTTAAATCTAAGAAGATGATATGCCGGTTGATTTAACCTTCGGTTGTTTTTTTCTTGCAAACCCTCGGGACGGTCAACCGGACTGCAAAAATCGTATCCGTGGTTATGGTTGCCTTGTCTTTATACATATTTAATCCGCTGCTTTGCTTCATTGTTTTGGTTGCACCGATTCCGACCCTTTACACCACCTATGTTGGCAACAAATTGAGGTTTAAGTTCGTCCGAGATAACGGGAAAATTCTTCGAGAGGCGGGATACTACCAAAATGTTATGTTAGGCGGCTCTGCAAAAGAAATAAAGGCTTTGAATTTGTTCGACTTTTTCTTTGCCAAATGGAAAGCGCTTGCGGACGATTATGTAGTGAAAGAAAAGAAGAATCAGCTTCATGTGTTTCTTCTCGGAACCGTAAGCGGTTCCATTTCCAATCTTGCCGTAGTGGTAGCCAACGTATTCGCCATTGTATTGATGACCCGAGGGCGGCTGTCGTCAGTGACAAAAGCTTGCCATCGCCCGTGCCTATTACCGAGATCGGGACTTCATCGTTATGGACGAACCTACAAGCAATTTGGATCCCCTTGCGGAATCGGAGATTTTTGGAAAATTTTTGGCCATGTCCGAAGGCAAAACGGTCATTATGGTTACTCACCGTATCAGCGCGACGGGGAATACAAAAGGCTTTATACCGTGCAAGCGAAGTGGTATGACCGGTAATACGATTTCCATCCGAAGGCCTTTGTGATCTTTCGAGAATACGGGGATTCACCCTTGTTATTGAGTTCTTCCTTGTGTATAATGATTTGTGCCTGCGGAACGAATCGAATACGGAACCGGGAGGCTATAAAAGGGATGGGGATAGAACCGAGGATGATACTGGCATTTGCACTGACTTTGCTTGCAGGATTATCTACGACGATAGGCGGACTCATATCCGTTCTTAAGAGAAATTTAAGCAACAAGTTTTTATCAAGCGCATTGGGATTTTCCGCCGGTGTCATGATTTATGTTTCGATGATTGACATTTTCCCGAAGGCTCGTGAATCGTTGGCGGCGGTTTACGGCGATTCGAAAGGTTTTTTGCTTACTACCATTGCATTTTTTGCAGGAATCGGCCTTATCGCTCTCATCGACAAGCTGGTTCCCAGTGCCGACAATCCTCACGAAGTACCGAATCTGCAGCAATTGGACAAGACCGGAGTACCGGAGGACAAGTATTTATTGAGAATGGGCTTGTTTTCGGCCTTAGCCATCGCCATACACAACTTTCCGGAAGGCTTGGCCACATTGACCGGCACCATGGACGATCCGGCGTTAGGCATCAGCATTGCCGTTGCCATTGCCATTCATAACATTCCGGAAGGGATCGCCATCGCGGTACCGGTGTTATACGCAACGAAGAGCAAACGGAAAGCTATCGGTTATTCCTTCATATCCGGGCTTTCGGAACCTTTAGGCGCCGTTGTAGGCTACTTTATACTCCGCAGCATCTTTAACGAAATCACCTTCGGCGTTGTTTTTGCTGCGGTAGCGGGCATTATGGTCTATATTTCCTTAGACGAGCTGTTACCTACCGCCGAAAAGTACTCCAATCACCACGTGTCCATGTACGGGCTTATCTTGGGAATGGCGGTTATGGCGGTCAGTATCCTTCTGTTTTGACAAATTCGGCAACTTTGCGAATATCCGGTCATAGAATAGTGAAAGTATGGAATCGATAACGGAGAAATGATTTATGAGTTTAAACGATTGGTTAAATGAAAATGTACCGAAAATTTCGAAGGATTTAGAGGATTTAAAGAATAAGCATTTTTGCGAAGAGCGGATTATCGGCTTTGCGGGAAAAGAAAGCGTGTACAACATTATCGAGCACCTTCGGACCGCTTTGTTTCCGGGCGTGTATGAAAAGCAGCCCATCGACGAAGACGGAATCAATATAATCATCGGAAACAGCATCCGTATTGCCGCGTTGCAGCTCAATAATTTAATTGTCAAAACCTTGAGAAACAAATGCGATCACCAAGGCAGACCGGGGTGCAACGAATGCAAAGAAATTGCCAATGAAGCGATCAAAAAACTGAT
>JAAYHZ010000281.1 GCA_012744235.1 Clostridiaceae bacterium | reverse complement strand
TCTTCTTCCGGGTTGACCTTCCCCCCTAAGCGTTAAGGTCTGGCCATCATCAATGCCGGCAGGCACTTTTATGTTGATTTTGGTTTTTTTACGAACAAACCCTTGATTGCAATCCGGACAGGGATCCTCGATAACTTCTCCGGTTCCTTCGCAAACGTCACAGGTTCGAACGCTCATGAAAGACCCTAAAAGCGTATTTTGACGGACATTGATTTGACCGGTACCGTTGCAGTGCTTACATCTTGAAGGCTTTGTCCCGGCTTTTGCACCGGTTCCGTTACAGGAGGAGCATACCGTGTCTTTCATGATTGAAATTTCTTTTTCCGTTCCAAATGCCGCCTCTTCGAAAGTAAGCTCCAATGAGTATTGCAAATCGGCACCCTTTTGCGGACCTTTTCTTCTAACATTGGAGTAAAAGGTAGAACCGCCGAAGAACGTATCAAAAATGTCGCCAAATCCGAAATCGCCAAAACCGCCGAACCCCGAGGTTTGGTCCGGTCCGGCATGACCGTACATGTCGTATTTTTGTCTTGCGTTTTTATCGCTTAAAACACTGTATGCTTCGTTGATTTCCTTGAATTTCGATTCCGCTTCTTCATTACCGGGATTTACATCAGGGTGATATTTTTTCGCTAATCTTTTATATGCTTTTTTTATTTCTTCATCAGTAGCATCTCTACTGACCTCAAGCACCTCATAGTAGTCTCTTTTTTCTGCCACATGACCACTCCTTACGCAGATATTACATTTCCAAAATCCGAGTTATTATATCACAACGTCGATTAAAGGTGCAAGCCGCGTCATATAAAGGCTTTTTTATGGGAAACCTTCATAACTCGTTTGAAAAGAAAGCGAGTAAAGACTCGTTAAGACGAAGCCTTTACTCTCTCTTTCCTTCTATGAATTCTGTTTGCTAAAATTATTTCTTCTTTTTATCCTCATCGTCGTCTACCACTTCGTAATCGGCATCGTAGACATTATCTTGCTTCGGTTGTTCATTAGCTCCCTGCCCCATATTGGGGTTTTGTTGATAGATCTTCGAAGACAAATCATAGAATACCTGCTGAAGCTTTTCTGCGGCATTCTTGATTCTTTGTATGTCGTCACCCTTCAGCGCTTCTTTCACGTTATTGATTTCCGTTTCAATTCTGCCTTTATCTACGCTGTCCAGTTTATCTCCTAAGTCCCTTAATGTTTTTTCCGCCTGGTAAACGGCGTTATCCGCATTGTTTCGGATATCCACTTCTTCTTTCTTCTTCTTGTCTTCTTCCGCGAATTTTTCGGCATCTTTTACGGCCTTTTGGATTTCATCCTCCGTTAAGTTGGTCGAAGCCGTAATGGTTACCTTTTGCTCACGGCCTGTACCCAAATCCTTCGCCGAAACATGAACGATACCGTTAGCGTCAATGTCAAACGTTACTTCGATCTGAGGAACTCCTCGAGGCGCAGGCGGGATACCGGTCAATTGGAATCTTCCTAATGTCTTGTTGTAGGCCGCCATTTCTCTTTCGCCCTGTAAAACATGGATGTCTACCGCCGTTTGACCGTCCGCAGCCGTTGAGAAAATTTGGCTCTTCCTTGTAGGAATGGTGGTATTTCTTTCGATCAGCTTGGTGAACACACCGCCTAACGTTTCGATACCCAAAGAAAGAGGCGTAACGTCCAAAAGCAGCAAGTCTTTTACGTCACCGGTTAAAACACCCGCTTGGATAGCGGCACCGATGGCTACGCATTCGTCCGGGTTGATTCCCTTGAAAGGCTCTTGCTTCAAATGGTCTTTAATGGCCTGTTGCACGGCAGGAATTCGAGTGGATCCTCCTACAAGCAGTACTTTGCCGATGTCGCTTGGGGACAAACCGGCATCCGATAACGCTTGTCTTGTGGGTCCCATGGTTTTTTCCACCAGATCCGCCGTCAATTCATTGAATTTCGCACGGGTCAACGTAACATCCATATGCTTCGGTCCGGAAGCATCCGCCGTAATGAAGGGCAGATTGATGTTGGTTGTGGTAACCGTGGAAAGCTCAATCTTTGCCTTTTCCGCCGCTTCCTTCAAGCGCTGCATTGCCATTTTATCCGCAGATAAATCGATTCCGTTTTCCCTCTTGAAATTGGTAACCAGCCAGTCGATGATTCTTTGGTCAAAGTCGTCTCCGCCTAAGCGGTTATTTCCGCTGGTAGCCAATACTTCAAAAACACCGTCTCCGATTTCCAAAATGGAAACGTCAAATGTTCCGCCTCCTAAGTCAAAGACCAATATCTTTTGGTCGTGTTCTTTATCTAATCCGTATGCCAAAGCCGCGGCCGTAGGCTCGTTGATAATTCTCAAAACTTCCAACCCTGCAATTCTTCCTGCGTCCTTCGTAGCTTGACGTTGGGCATCGCTAAAATAGGCAGGTACGGTTATAACCGCTTGCTTTACTTCTTCTCCTAAAAAGCTTTCCGCATCCGCTTTCAATTTCTGCAGAATCATGGCACTGATTTCTTGCGGAGAATAGGTTTTGCTGTCTATTTTTACTTTACGATCCGTTCCCATGTCTCTTTTTATAGACGTTATGGTTCTTTCCGGATTGGTTATGGCCTGACGTTTTGCAACCTGGCCTACTAATCGTTCTCCTGTTTTAGAGAATGCAACTACGGAAGGTGTTGTTCTGCTGCCTTCCACATTGGGAATAACGACAGGCTCCCCACCTTCGATTACTGCAACACATGAGTTTGTCGTTCCTAAGTCAATACCTATAACTTTTGCCATATATACCTCCTATATTCTCATAAGCCTTCATTTCCATTTTATTCGACTTTATATGCTATATTCTATATTACTTTGACTATTCCTGACTATCAAGCCAAAAAAAATAGTCAATTTGCTACTTTAACCATGCTGTGGCGAATAACTTGGTCCTTGTATTTATATCCGCTCTGCAGCTCTTCCACAATGGTGTTTTCTTCCACATTGTCATCCTGTGTGTGCATAACGGCATTATGAACATTAGGATCGAATTTGCAACCTAAAGCTTGGATTTTTTCCACGCCGATATTTGCCAATACGCTATCCAGCTGCTTTGCTACCATAATCACTCCTTCACGGAAAGATTTTTCATCCGCCGTATCAATCGCCGCAAGAGCTCGTTCAAAATTATCCACTACAGGTAAAAGCTTGGATACGGTATCGCATACCGCATCTTGATACAGTCTTTCTTTTTCTTTTGTCGTTCGTTTCTTATAGTTATCGAACTCCGCAGCTAACCGCTGAAGATGATCCAAATAGGTTTTGTTTTCTTCCGCCATTTTGGCTAATTTTTCCTCGTACTCGGCTTTCAATTTTTCACTTTCCGAAATCGAAGCTTCTTCGGTACATGCTTCCTTGCATTCCGTTGATTCCTCTTTGCATTTCATATCCTCTAAAGTCTCGTTATGAACCTTATCGGTCGAATCCGTATTGGTTGTCTCGGTTGTCTCCCTATTTTTATTATTCTCCTTAGCTTCCAAAAAATCATCCATCCTTTCATTTCCCTTTTAGTTGTTGTCTTGTATTTTCTGCTTGAGATACGACATGATACTGATGATTCTGCCGTACTCCATCCGCATAGGTCCCATAATGCAGAAAATAGCGTTGAGTCCTCCCTCAAAGCTGGTGGAAACGGTGCTTAAATTTTCCATGCCTTCCACCGTGTGTTCGGACCCGATTTTTATTTCAATGCTTTCCGATAAACTCGAAAGCAAGATGGACATTAGCTTATTCTTATCATTCATCAAGCTGATTATGCTTTTAATCGCTATGATGTCTTTAAATTCCGGAAAATTCAATATATTCGTCGCGCCTTCAATGTGGATGTCCGGTTTAAAGTTTTTAATTTCCATGTTTCTTATGGCGTACAAAACCTTTAAAAAGGCTTTTTCTCGAATGATATCACGATACTCGAACTCGGAAAAAGTTTCTTTTTCCAAATCCCTTAGCGATTTACCGTTATACTTATTTGTCAAATATTCCGATAAACGGTTGAGCAGATAAAAATCAATATCGCGTATGCGAATCAACTCCGTATACACTCTGCTTCTTTTATCAATTATCATTACGGCAATCGTCTGCTCATCGACTTTTACAATCTTTACGGCATCCAATACGATGCTCTTTCCTAGCTTTTCACATCCAAAAACAGTGTATCCGGATGCTTTCGATAAAATATACGAAATCTTCTGCAGCAAACCCTCTACCGAGCTAATGCTGTCATCCAAAATGTTGTTTACAAGTCTTGCATCTTCCGGCGAAATAGGCTTTTTCGAAAACAATTCATCTATATACAAGCGAAAACCGCGCTCCGAAGGAATTCTCCCGGCCGAAGTGTGCGGCTGCGTAATGTATCCTTGTTCTTCTAAAACCGTCATTTCGTTACGAATGGTTGCAGAACTTAAACCTATTCCGTACTTTTGAGCCACTGTTTTGGATCCTACAGGCTCACCGCTTTCGATGTAATCATCAATGATGGCCTGCAAAATTCTTTGCTTACGGTCATCCAACATAAATACACCCTCCCGGCATTAGCACTCTAGTTGTTTGAGTGCTAACATTATAAAAATATCATCAAAAAGTTTGTTTGTCAAGCATATATTCAAATAAATTCCATGAAAACAAGGTTCGCAAAATCCAATCCCTTTCGAGATAAACGTACTTTTTTATCTTGTATTTCGATGAAACCTTCCTTTGTTAACATGAGAATTTTTTCGTTATAATATTCCGAGAAACGGACGCCGAATTTAGAAAAGAATTCTTCCATATCAATGCCATCCGTCATCCGAAAGCCCAGCATGGCATATTCGTTCATACGGTCTTCAAAGCTTAAAGCTTCCCTTTGGATTACGGCATTACCGTCTTTTTTAATACGTCCGATATATTCTTCGATGTCATCGGTATTTCCGTATCGTATTCCGTTTACAAAAGAATATGCTCCGGCCCCGAATCCGATATAGTCTAAGGTCTTCCAATAGACCGTGTTATGCTTCGATTCAAAGCCCGGCTTTGCAAAATTGGATATTTCATATTGGCGGTATCCGTTTTTCTTCAACGTATCGCAGACGTAATAATACATTTCACGGTTCAAGGAATCGGATATCATTACATATTCGCCCTTTTGTATTTGGTTGAACAAAGGCGTTCCTTCTTCCAATATGAGATCGTAACAGGATATATGCTCCGGATTCAAACTGACAAGGGTATCGACGGAATTCTTCCAATCTTGATAGGATTGCCAAGGAAATCCGAAAATGAGATCGACGTTGATATTTGTAAAACCTGCATTTCTTGCGTATTTATAAGATTCGAGAAAATCACGGTATCGGTGAATTCGACCCGCTTTTTCCAGCTCACGGTCATTGGCGGATTGAAGCCCTATGCTCAATCGGTTGAATCCCGCTTCTTTATATTTCTTTAAGCTCTCGGGCGTTACCGTTCCGGGATTTGCCTCTAAAGTGGATTCTTCGCAGAAAGAACAATCGAAGGATTCTTTTAACAAATTCATTATCTTCTGAATCCATCCGGAGTCGGGATACGTCGGGGTTCCGCCGCCGAAGTAGACGG
>JAAYHZ010000280.1 GCA_012744235.1 Clostridiaceae bacterium | reverse complement strand
TGTTGTCTTTTCCTTCGCTTTCACCGTATAGCTGCTTCCACCATTCGGTAAAATAGCGGAGGTTGGGTTCATAATGGATCATAAGCTCGATATATTTCCCTTTTTGATACAGGATGTTCCGGCACAAAGCGTACATGCAAGAAGGATTTTCTTCCGCCTTCTTATTCAAGGTTTTCGATCGCATATCCGCCGCACCCTTCATCAAGGCGTTTATATCAAACCCGGCTGCCGCTATGGGCAAAAGGCCTACCGGCGTCAATACGCTGTATCGTCCTCCCACGTCATCCGGTATGACAAAGGTTTCGTATCCTTCTTCGTCGGCCAGAGCCTTCAAGGCTCCTCTTTTTGCATCGGTGGTGGCATAGATTCTTTTTGCCGCTTCCTTTTTGCCGTATTTTTTCTCCATAAGGTCTTTGAAAAACCGAAAAGCGACGGCAGGCTCCGTGGTGGTTCCGGATTTGGAAATCACGTTCACGGATAAGTCGTAGTCCTTCACGGCATCCAGCATTTCGAGTAAGTAAGCGGAGCTTAAGTTGTTCCCGGCAAACAAAACCATGGTCTTCTTGCCTTTTCCGAAAGGCAAAAGCCCGGAAAAATGCCCGGATAAAGCGTCAATGCCCGCTTTTGCGCCCAAATAGGAACCGCCGATTCCAATGACAACCAAGATATCGCTGTCTTCCTTTATTTTAGCTGCACATTCCGAAACTTTCGCAAATTCTATCTTGTCGTATCGTACCGGCAAATCCAGCCACCCTAAAAAACCGTTCCCGGGTCCTTATCGAGATTCCAACAACTGCATCGCATGCTCCGCTGTCGGAATCCGGTGTTCGATTTCATGAGGATATATGAAATCCTTCGCATATGTGTAATCAAATTTAAGCATTCGGCACCTCTTTGTATTCTGTATGTTATTCTCGTATGATTTCTTATGTTTTTCAATTCAAGATTCTTTATATTATACCACGTCGCACAACGATACAGTCAGGGATTTTTGTTTGATTTTTAAAAAGATTCGAAAGAAACCACTTCTTCGAAGCTCTTTCGAGGACGAGGCGGGGTTTCCTTCGCCGGATAGCCTAACGGCGTAACGGCAACCACAACGGCTTCTTCCGGGATGTTCAGAATTTCTTTTACCTTATCCTGCTGAAAGCTTCCTATCCAGCAGGTTCCCAAACCCTGCTCGTAAGCTTCCAGAATCATATGGGTCATGGCGATAGACACGTCCACGATATGCCTCGGAATACCGCATCCCATGTTGCCGTAGTCTTTTAATGCGCAAGCGGCGATAAATACGGGGGCTTCTCCTACAAAGGTTTGGTTGTTGCAGGCTTCCGTCAGACGCCGGATGGTGTTCTTGTCCGTTACGGCAATGAACTTCCAATTTTGAAGGTTTCGAGCCGAGGGGGCCAGCCGTGCCGCTTCCAATACCGCTTTTAATTTTTCCGGTTCCACTTCCTTCGGCAAATAGCTTCTTACGCTTCTTCTGCCTTTGATAGCCGTCATAACATCCATTCTTTGATCCCTACCTTTCTTTTTATAAATAATCCCCCGCTTTCTTTGTTGAGGCGGGGGACTTTTTTAAAATATCGTTTCTATATCCAAGGTGCTGTCAAAGATGTAATCGGGTTTTTCCGCCTCCAATCTCTTGCGAGGAAAAGAGGATGTAATGGCGATGCAGCGCATTCCGGCGGCCTTCGCCGCTTGGATGCCGTTTACGGCATCTTCCACCACCCAGCAGTTCTCGGAAGGCAGGCCTAAACGCTCTCCCCCCTTAAGGAAGATATCCGGTGCCGGTTTTTTCCGAACCACGTCTTCCCCGGTTAACACCGCTTGGAAAAGATCAAAGGCGATTCCTGCGGTTTTTAAATTGAGCTTCACCTTGATCATATCGGCGCTGCTGGCCAGTGCCAGTCGGTATCCTTTTTTCGATAAACGAACCAGCATTTCCGGTACCCCGGCATAAATCTTCAAATGCTTCTCCACCAGATCCCCGTAAATCTTGTAAACCAAGGCCTTCATTTCGGGAACATAAGGTACGCCGTATTTTTCCGAAACGCCGCCGACAAAACGATCCTCACCGGCACCCACAAAGGGGTCGAAATCCTCCGGCTTCGCGAAGACGCCGTATTCTTTTAATCCTCGGATGGCCGCCATTCGTATTACCGGTTCGCTGTCCACCAGTACGCCATCCATATCAAAAATGATACCCGTATCTTTCATTACCTTACCCTTTTACATTGTCCAGAGGAACCAGCTTCAACGCGTTCTTGAAGTAAATCTTGTCCTTGACTTCTTGGCTCAAATTCAAGGATTCCAAAAATTCTTGATGCTGGTTGTCGAAATAGTCTCTTCCGTACATGATACGATCTTGGTATTCGTTCAAGAACCACAAAGCAAATTCGGGATCTCGTTTCAAGGCGTTGCATCCGGAGCCTGCGGAAATGTCGCAGTACAAATTCGGATAATCGTTCAGCATTTGAATCAATTTTCCGCCTTCCACCACTTTTCCTTTCGGATAAGCGACGGTTTTGTATTGATCGTCACCGGAGATATGCGCCCAAAAGCCCGGTGCATGACCGATGAAAACGGTGTTTTCGCATTCGGCGATGGCTCTTTCAAAGGCTTCGATTCCTCCGCCGTACCAATAATTAGGCCTCGGATACGCTCTTCCCGTGTCGAATTCGTAATCGATATGTACCAGAACCGGTACTTTTTTCTCACCGCAGAATTTATACATTCTTATGGCATCCCGATTGTCGTACATCATTCTCAATTTCAATTCCCCGTATACTCTTGCACCGTGAATGGTGATGGCCGCATCCATCTTGTCGATGGCGTCCGGTTCTCTCGGGTCCGGCGCATAGCCTAAAACGAAGCGATCGGGGTATTTTTCCTTGTAACGAAGGCAGTTGTCAAAAGGTATGCACTTTCCTTGGTTCAAAGGGGATATGTTTTTATTGTAGCTCGGAGAATATTCCGAAGGAGGGCACTCCCACGACAAAATCCATGTAATGTCGATGTTGTACATATCCATGTTTTCTATGAATTTTTCCACATTATGATGATGCCAATCCGGATGATTGTGTACATCAATGATCATAAGTCTTACCTCCAATAATTATTTGATGCGAAGCACCTTTTTTCTGTATTGCAAGGGGCTAAGCCCGGTTTGCTGTTTGAACAAACGATTGAAGTAATTGATGTTGTTAAATCCTACCGCAAAGCAAATGTCGTAAACAC
>JAAYHZ010000279.1 GCA_012744235.1 Clostridiaceae bacterium | reverse complement strand
GATCATATCGTCCGGGGTACCCGGCAGTGTTTTCACCGCGGCAAATTGGCCGCCTATGACGTTAGCGCTCCCGGGACCGGTGACGCAGACGGTGACTCCGGCTTCTCTTGCTTCGTTAAAGCAATTGTCTTTAAAAAAGATGCCGTCAATGGCCTTCAATTGAGGCGTTACCGGATCCGTCGCTTCGTTTCCGTCGGCTCCTTCTTGGCCGACTCCGTCTTCCCACATTCCGATATGACAGTGGGCATCCACAAACCCGGGCAAAACGTAGCCTCCGTGGGCGTCAATCACCTTTTCAAATCCGGTTTCCGACGGCATGTCCGCATCGGTTCCCAGTTGTCGAATTTTTCCGTCTCGGATAATAATATATCCGGATTCGATATTTTTACCCGCCATGGTCAAGATCTTGGCATTTTTAATCAGTATCATATGTACCCCCTACCGTGCCGTATCAAAATGCACCTATTTAGGTTCTTTGCTTTGTTGTTCCTTATTATTATTAAGTATTCTATCACACCGAAAGCTTCCCTTTCAAGCAAAGGACCGGAGGAACCGAGGAAACCGAAAAACTTGGCCTCGATTCGCCAAAAATCCACAAGAAAAGAGGCTTTTCCGCCTCTTGTTAAATAAGCTTGCCGCAAGCTCGTTAAGCCTTTATCGCTTCTACGAAATTTTTCCCGTACGCTTTCAAGCGCTCTTTCGCTTCATCATCCGGGTTCCACAATTCCCTTATGCCGTCGTCCACCGTCGCTATACCCGCTTCCTTCAAAGCTTGGGTAATTAATTTTATACCTTCCCCACTCCAGCCGTAGCTTCCGAAGCTTGCCGCTTTCTTATTCTTGAAGCCTAATCCTCTCATCATTTCCAAAAGTCCGCCGATCGAATGAGCCAATCCCTTGTTGATGGTAGGTGAACCGATCAAGAATGCTTTGGATTTAAAAATCTCGGTCAAGATGTCGTTCTTATCTCGTTTTGCGCTGTTGAAAAGCTTTACGGTCACATCCTTGTCCGCTTCCTTGATCCCTTCCGCAATGGCCTCCGCCATTTTGCGTGTGCCGTTCCACATGGTATCGTATACGATGACGATTTGGTTTTCTTGGTAATCGGCCGCCCACTTCAGATAGGTCTCTACGATCTGTAAGGGGTTGTCCCTCCAAATGATTCCGTGACTCGGACAAATCATGTTGATGGGTATATTCATGTCTATCACTTCTTGAATCTTCTTCGTCACCAAAGGGCTGAAAGGCGTCAATATGTTGGCGTAATACTTCATGGCCTCACGGTACAATTCCTCTCGGTCAACCAAATCGTTAAACATGAGCTCCGAGGCGTAATGCTGCCCAAAAGCGTCGTTGCTGAACAAAACGTTTTCTCCGGCCATATACGTCATCATGGTATCCGGCCAATGCAGCATGCGGGCTTCCACGAAAACCAGCTTGTTCTTCCCGATATCCAGCGTATCTCCCGTCTTTACTTCAACAAAATTCCAATCCTCATGATGGTGGCCTTTGATGGATCGAACGGCATTTTTTGTGCAGTAAATGGGCTTGTCCGGTATATATCGCATCAATTCGGGAAGGGCCCCGCTGTGATCGATTTCACCGTGGTTGGCGATTATATAGTCGATTTCGTCAAGATCGATTTCTTTTTTCAAGTTTTCAACGAATTCTTTGGCAAAAGGCGCCCAAACCGTATCGATCAAAACGGTCTTTTCGTCACGAATTAAATACGAGTTGTAGGATGTTCCTCGATGAACGGAGTACTCGTCTCCGTGAAATCGGTTCAATTCCCAATCGATTTTACCCGTCCAAGTAATCGTATCGCCAATTTTAAAGCTCATACTGCAAACCTCCCGTCGTTTAGAAAAGGTGTACTCCCTTACGGTTTCCGACTATTCGAAAATCATGCCTTCGAACGTCATTCCCTTCTTATCTTACCATAACTTGTCTTTTATGTCCGTAACATTTAATACGTTTTTTAAGAAATTGGCAGTCTAATTTTGTTATGGTAAAATTTAGTGAGTGAGCGTTCATTTGGTAAATTCTTCCTTATCTTCGATCTATTCAACGGATTTCAGCGATTCCGCCGGTTTAATGTTGTCGATCTTCTTCCTCAGCATCAAATTCACAAGGAAGGTGATAACGAAGGTGACCGCGGCACCGATGAAATAGCTGCTCCATAAAATTCGATACTTAAAGGAAACCGCATCCACCCGGATTTGGTCCATCACAAATTGATGGAGCAATTTACCCAAGCCTAATCCTATTATGACACTGATAGCCGTCAATATGAGCGTTTCGCGGAAAATATATTCTTCCGTCTCATAAGGATAAAAGCCTAGCACTTTTATGGTGGCAATCTCCCGAGCCCGTTCCGTAATGTTGATGTTATTCAGATTGTAAATCACGACAAAGCTTAAGGCCGCCGCGCAAAAGATGACCAAGGTTACGACTCGGTTCAGGCTTTCCATCATATTGTCCACCATCACTCTCAAATCGTAAAGAACCGTTACGGAGGCCACGCTGTCGTCGTTGGTCAGCAAGGCGGATACGGAATACAGATCCTCCTTGTCGGTAGAAGCATAGGCGTTTTGGTAAGAGGGCTCTTTTTCGAAAAAGGCTTTGTAGGTATTACCGGTCATAAACAAGAAGTTGCCCATATAGTTTTCAAAGATGCCCTCCACGGGAATATCCGCCGTTTCAAGGTCATTGATCCGAACGGTGATCGTATCTCCTACCGCAATATTGAAATTTTCCGCCAATCGGTGGCTTAACACCGCTTTTCCGTCGGAAGGATAGGGCATATTTCCGCTTTTCGAATACAGCCGAACCACGGAAGTGATATTCGGGTCATCGGTAGCCACCATCGTAACGGTTTTTATACTTTCGCCTTTCACCGCTTCGATATCGCTTTCCAAAACGAATGCGCATTCCGATAATACGTCCTTGTAGGTTTTTATGAATTCCGCTCTTTCCGCCGAGGTTTGTCCTTCGGAAAACCGGATGTTAAAGTCGTAAATCATGATGTTGTCAAACTGGTCGTTGACCACATTGCTGACGGAGTTCTTGATTCCAAGAGCCGCCACAACCATGGACATGCACCCTGCAACCCCCAAAACCGTCATCAAAAGCCTCCGCTTATACCGGAATATATTGCGAATGGACACTTTTTGTACAAACCGAAGTCGACTCCAAATGACGGGAATTCTCTCCAATAAAACCCGTTTTCCGGGCTTGGGCGCCTTCGGCCTTATTAACTCGGCCGGCATCTGTAAAAGCTCGCTTTTGCAGGATACATACGTAACCCCTACTGAGCAAAGGAAAGAAACCGCCAAAGAAATGACTGCCAGCCGTATGTCGTGGATATATGCAATGGAAGAAATATCGTAAATCATGCTGTAGGCTGCCCATATGGCCATCGGGAAATATTTCGTTCCCATAAAATACCCGATCACACAGCCGATCAACGCGGCACTGCCGGCATAGGTCATGTATTTTCGCGCGATCTTAAAGTCGCCGTACCCTAAAGCTTTTAGCGTACCGATTTGGGTACGGTGTTCATCGGTCATTCGGGTCATGGTGACGGAGCATACCATGGCGGCCACCAAGAAAAAGAAAACGGGAAGGACCTTTCCGATACCCTCCAAGATGGAGGAATCGTTTTCAAAAGACGCATATCCTTGGTTGTAGGTACGGTCCAAAATGAAGGTTTTCGGCTTCGGAATGTCTTCCACCTCTTTACGAGCATTCTCCAAATCTTTTAAAGCCTTGGCCAATTCTTCTTCCGCTTCTTGAAATGCCTCGTCGGCTTCCTTTTTACCCTTCTCATAGTCCAAAAGGCCTTTTTCGTATTCCTCCTTTGCCTCTTGGATGGCTTTCTTGCCTTCCTCAATGTCCTTTTTGTTTTTATCGATTTCCGCTTTTGCATCATCCAGCCTGATCTTTCCCTCCGAAAGCTTTGCTTTTCCCTCCTCCAGCATTTGGACGGTCATTTCTTTTTCTCTTTCCCAACGGACTTCTCCTTCTTCGATCTGAACAAGAGCGCCTTTTAATTGCTCGTATTGCACAAGAGCTCCGGATTCATGAATCCTTTGAAGGGCTACCTCCGCTTGAGCCAGCTGCATTTTAAATGCTTGGTACTGCGGAAGGCTCGGAGAGATCATCGATAGGGCTTCCTTAAGAGAAGCAATGGTTTCCGTCAATTGCGCAAACTGCTCCAAAACGCCGCTTTTCTCTATTTGCGATATACCGGATTCCACTTGGAGGCGCTGTTGTTGAAGCTCTTGCTTCGCCGCATCCAAGGCGGCATAAGCATCCTTTTCCTTTTGAGTAAAATCCGCCAAGGATTCCTCGTATTCTTTAACCGCTTCAAGGTATTCTTTTTCCCCGTCAAGAAGCTTCTTCTCTCCGTCCAGCAGTTTTTCTTCTTCTTCACGGATTTTCTTTTCGGCATCCTCCAATTCCTTTTTTGCATCTTCCAATTCTTTTTCCGCATCGGCTTTTTCTTTCAAATATTCCTCGTACGCCTCATCGTATTCCTTTTGGCCGTCCGCAATTTTCTCCATTGCTTCGTCCACAATACTTTTGTAGCGAAGATCGGCTCTTTCCTCCAAAGCGGCCTTTACAATCTCTTCGCGTGAGGATATAAAGTCTTCGTATTCCTCGCTGTAGATTTCAAAATCATGAGGCAGCCAAAGCTGAATTTCCGTAAAATATTCAACGTCAAAGCCTTCAATCGGAATAAATGCGAAGGCATGGACGGACCCGGTACCGATGCCGGTGGTACCGCGGTCGTAGCTGATATAATGGACCGAATTGACAAGACCTACGACCTCGTATTCGTCGTAAGCGAAAAGGTCCTTCGTATCCTTGTCGTTGGATTCGGATACTTTAATTTTAGTGCCTATAACGTCATCCGAAAACATCCGAGCATCCAGCACGCACTCGTTAGCGGCCTTCGGAAGCCTACCCTGCCGGACCGAAAGCAAGCTTACCGATTCGGTTACGGAATGGGCTTTTAGAATGATTTCCTCTTCCCCTTCATCCAAAGCGGCCATAAAATCGACGGATAGGGCGCCTTCCGCCGTCATTCCTTCTTTTGCATTGAAAAAGCTTACGTCTTCATCGGTAAGGCCTAACGTCGACAACAAACGGAAGTCATACATCTTATGCTCCGTTACGTATTTGTCCAATGTTTTTACCATGGCCGGTTTTGTAATTATTAACCCTGAAAAAAAGCCCACTCCCAATGCGATGATGGCAAGAATGGCAAAATAGCGGCCCGGTGTTTTTTTAATTTCCCGTAGGTTGTTTTTTCTCCATGCCGAACTTCTTCTCATTACCATTCGATCTCCTCTACAGACAGATCACGTTCGTTTTCCTTAATGGAAACGACTTTTCCGCTTTTCAGCCGAATGATGCGGTCCGCCATCCCCGTAAGAGCCGAGTTATGGGTAACGATAACAACGGATATTCCGTTGTTACGGCTTTGGTCCTGTAAAAGCTTTAAGATCTGCCTTCCGGTGCGATAATCCAAGGCGCCCGTAGGCTCGTCGCACAACAAAAGCCGAGGCCTTTTTGCCAATGCTCGGGCAATGGCCACCCGCTGCTGCTCGCCTCCGGAAAGCTGGGCAGGAAAATGATACATGCGGTCCTCCAAGCCTACGTCTTTTAAGACTTGTTCCGCAGGCAGAGGATCTTTAATCATCTGGGTCACAATTTCCACGTTTTCTATGGCGGTAAGGTTCGGAATCAGATTATAGAATTGGAATACAAATCCGATATCTTCCCGCCGATACGCGGTTAATTCCTTTTTGTTCAATAAAGATATCTCTTTTTCTCCTAAATACGCTTTCCCTGAAGTCAGGGTATCCATTCCCCCTAATATATTTAAAACGGTGGTCTTTCCGGCTCCGGATTCACCGAGTATAATGCAGATTTCGCCTTTCATGATTTCAAAAGAAACACCCTGTAGTGCGGTAACGACTACATCTCCTGCACGGTATTCCTTGGTAACATTTTCAAAACGGACAAAAGAGTCCATAGATCCCCTCCCAACTTGACAAGTGTTGAATTTTGAACTACAATCAAGTCTAGCATATTTATCCATTTTATTAAATCATCAACTTTTTTATAAAAGGTGAAATCTCAACAAGCATAAATATTTATGTCGAAAGAAGGGTAAAGATATGGATATGGAAAACAAGAAAGCGGAGAACAGAAGCGTCCGACACACAAAAAAAAGACTAAAAGAATGCTTGATTGCTTTGCTTAAAAAAAAGCCTTATTCGAGTATCACGGTAAAGGAGTTATGCGATCTGGCGGACGTGAATCGGGGTACTTTCTACTACCACTATACGGATATCTTTGATATGATCAAAAAGGTGGAGGAAGAATTTTTTAACGAGTTTTACGAACTGATCGACCCCATCAAAGCCCCTTTTTTCCAAGAAGCCGATCCGTATTATATCCTAACCAAAGTATTTGCCTTCTTTGATAAAAACCACGAGTGGTGCCAAATCATGCTTGGACCTAACGGAGATATGGCCGTTTTGCAACGTTTTAAGAAGCTGGTGGATGAAAAATGCTCGAGTATTTGGAAGGAAGTGGGGCTATCCTTAAGCCCGGAAGAATACGAATTGTTCAATTCCTTTATCATTAACGGATACATCGGACTTTTGGAGACATGGCTGAAAACCGGACGCAAACAGCAGCCGAAGGAAATGGCCGGATTTGTAACCAAAATCATCGGACCTACCGGACTGCCCATGCCGGCGGCTATGATTAATCAGCAGAATAAGACCGATTAAGAAGAAAGGGGCTGTTGCATTAGAGGTTTTTTAAACTTCTGATGCACTGCCTCTTTTTCAATATTTTACCTTGAATTTAAGGAATTTTAAT
>JAAYHZ010000278.1 GCA_012744235.1 Clostridiaceae bacterium | reverse complement strand
GATGCTCTTGTCCGGACCGACAACCAAAATCCTGCCGCCTTTGCCGATAACCGTCCAATTGCCGTCCTTACAGTAAATGGCGTCGACAATATCGTTGACTCCGAGATTCCATATGTCGTTTCCGTTTCGATCAAAGACCAAAACAAAACCCTTCGAAGTTCCTACCGCGATCAAAGACCGATCCTCATTAAAGCATGCGGCGGTTACCGTTCCTCCCAGGATCTTTTCAAACAGCAGCTTTTGGGTTCCTTCCTCCACGGATATCATTTTGAAGTTCTTTGCGTAATTCATACCGCATGCAAAGAGAATTCTACCCTCGTCCTCCGCAATTTCATGGGAGCAAATGGTGCTCAACCATATACCGACGGAAATAAGTCGAACAAGGGATCCGTCCTTTTTAAAGGCACGGAATGCGCCTGCGGACGTCGTCTTCGACCCTGCCGCTAAGATTTCAATTTCTCCGTCTTTGTCGATATCCAAAAATTCAATCACGTCGGGAACGGTTGCATATACGTAAGTGTCGCTTATCGGTTCTCCTTTTAAGTTATATACACGTAATTGATTATCACCGCATCCCGCCACAATGTACGTGCTTTCCTTTTCTTTAAAATGTCTTACCTTCACGATGCAAGGATACTCGTATTCCCAGCTGTCAAACAAGGTGGGGATCCGACGGGTTTTGGCCTCCCATAACGCTTTGCCCGAAAAATCCAAGGCCAAAAGCTTGTTCGGGCCGTATCCCACAAGAATCATGTTCTCTTCTTTGATGATATCTACGGTGTGAATGCTTTCTCCTAATTCCTTTTCCCAAAGAGGCTTCCGATCGGATAAGAAAACAAGCCTCCCGTCTTGGAGCGTTAACAGAAGAAGGTCTTTATCAACGGGATAAATGCCGGTGATGTCGCGGTCAAAGGTATAAACCGTGTTCGGGGATTCCATGCAAGCGACGGCCTTTGATTCGGTTACGGGCACGCCTTCATTTTTAAAGGCATACGCCGTCGGGCATCGATATTGCTTGCCGTATGCCGAAAGCAAAAAGCCTTCGGGACATTCTTCTATCGCGATATCCTCGTCTTGCGGTCTTGCCGGGTGCACCTTGTGTGTTAAGGATACGATTTCACCTTTTTTCAAGTATCCGGACACCCGGGTGACCATGGCGGTAACCGTGATATCCTTTTCGTTGTATCTTCTTTGCCACATCTTTTGGCCGGTCTCCACGGACTCATTAAAATGATTGAACATGGATGTTTCTTCGTGCATGCCGCCGTATTTGAAAAGGACATCTCCGTAAGGTACTTCTTCTAAATCGACGATATAATCCATGGAAGAACAGCCGGAAAGTCGCAATTCGTATTCTTCGCCCTTCGGGTTCTTTCTTATGGATTTCATGACGTATCCGTCAAGCCGGGCCCTTGCAGGGGTGCGGAACCGACCTTGGATTACGTATTCTCCGTCTTCATGGGGTATTACCGTATCGTGGAAAACAACGCATACGCCTTTTATAAAATGGATTTCTCGGACCCAATCGCAGCGGTTATAGTTTTTCAGCCTCAATCGAACATATAGATGATCCGGCGCCAATTCCTTTTGTTCTTCCATCAATGCATATCCCGGTATATCCGCCGCATATCCGGATCGTGCAATGGTGATCATGCTTAAGTGTTCAGGTTCCGGGAATCGATAGCAATTTTCTTCTACCAGCCAGACGATCCCCTTGCTTGTATAGTCCAAAATCCCCATGGCATCGTTGTAGGCATGGATACCGTTGCTCCCCAAACCGTCTATGAGCAAAAAGTCGTCTTCTATTTCATCCCAACCGGTTCTTATGGACAGCTTGTCAAAGCATTGTTCATAGGGACCGTCCGGACGCATTACCGACATGCGCACCCCTTCCGCCTCGTTCTTGTCCCAAATATCGTAGAACCGCCTATCCAAAGGAAAGGCGTTGATTTTCATCGGTGCGGCCGGATAAACCGGTTTCACGCCGGAGTCAAATAGCCTCCAAGAGTTAATGTCGGGAGCATATTCACCGGGTTTGTATATCCGGTCATGTAGCCAACGCAGCTCTCCGTCTTCATAGTAATGAGAAAGCAAACGAGTCACTACCGTCGGGAACGGATCTTTCGTCGTTCCATCTCCGTAGGACGGGACGATTCCGTTTTGGCCGATCATGGCTTTGATCCATGCGGCCGCGATTTTACCGGATGTGTTTAAGAAGGTATGGTCGTCTTGGAAGATGCTGTAGACGCAAACCAAAGGCAGCGTCACTTGGTTGGAATAGGAGGAATCGTCGCAGTAAGGCTTCCATCCTCCGTTGTCGAAGGATTCAAAGATTCGGCGAGTAGCTTTTGCCCATTCTTTCGGCTGATTCAAAGAAGGATAATATTTTCCGAAGAAATCCGCGATATACATCAACGAAACACCGCAGAACATGGTATGGTTGTGGGATGGCAGATCCCTTCCCAAATGATGAGCGGCATAACCGATACCTTCCGGGCTTTCCGCCCATCGGAAAATACACTCTTCAATAGGTCCTCGCAAATCGTCCGGTATCAAGCCTGCGCTTTCCAGCATCCACCAGATCTCCACATGCTGGGTAAAATACAAATGGGTACCCGAAATGAGGGCGGGATTCTTTTTGGAAATATCGATGATCCTTTGCCATCCTTCCCAAAAACCGGGCAGACAGCTTTCGTCTCCCGTGATGTAATATACAAAGCCCTTCATATACCAAAAAGAAGTATGAATCGAAGGAGTCAGTTCGATTTTCTCCGGCAAGGGAGTCTTTTTGATTCTCTCTAATACATGAAGGTCATACGGATTGTGTTTACAAGATACCCGGTTGAAGAAAGGAAGAGGAAGCTTTATATTTTCCGTAAATTCCTTTACGCCTAAGGAAAGCCCTTCTTCGTCGGAATAACCGATATGGATCACGTTGTAACCGGTTGCAAAGGGATCCGGCATGGTTCGAATGACATAGCCTTCTTTCCCCGGATAGCTTTTATCCACCGTACACATGAGCTTATAGTACAAATACTTGACACATCGGCTGTCGGCCAGATTGCCTAACAAAACAACAGGCCGGTCCGCATTGAGCAATGCGTTGTGATCCGGATTCATGGACAAAGCTGCAGGAATACCTATGGATTCGAATTTTTTCTTGATTTCCAAAGCTTTTTCCTGACCGGAAGGCGATTCGGGAGCGATGATCAGAACGCCTTTTTCCTTTTCGATTAACGTTTCTCTGTTGATCCTTCTTCCGAAGACGATCCCTTCATCCGCAGAAACTGCCGTTTTTTGTTCAATTGGGTTCATGATAATCCACCTCTTTCAAGGAATTAACAAGAGTATAGCATAAGAAAAAGAGGAGAATCACTTCATTTTTTTATTTCAAACAAAAGTCATAAAAGTAAAAGGAAAACATAAACTATTTATAAAATTTCTAATGATTTTATACAATAGATGATATACAATATATACATAGAAAGGTTGAAAGAATCGGGCAGCGAAGACGTTTTCATCCCCCTTTTTTCGCATTGAGAGTGGTAATAGCAAAGAAGCTTGCTTGGGACAAACATCTCCCTTCCCTTTTTCAATATATTTATTCAATCACTTTTTTAAGAACTAATCTTTTTTCAAATCCCCCTCTTTTTTTTGCCTTTTCCGTTCTTATAGCCTCGAATTCTTGGACGGTAATGCCTTTTAAGTGAAGCAGTCCGTATACGACCTCCACAAGGTCCGCAAGCTCCTCAATGCTGCCTTCCTTGCGATACTCGTTCAACTCCTCTTCCAGCTTTTCATTCAAATACCGAGCAAAGACCTCGGGATCTACCGTCTCCACCACAGGGGTTTTGCCCGTTGCTTTAATGATTTCCGGTATTTTGTCACGTATCGCTTTATCATAAGGAATAATTCGTTCTTGTTTCATACTTTTCTCCTTTCCATAGGTGCCATATTCACAGTATACCATACGGCCCGTAAGATCTTTTCTTTCGATCACTTCATGATTTTCCCGAAATCCGTATCTCGAAGGATTTCCACATGCTTGTAGCTTCTTACCACATCCATAAGATTGTTCATTTCTTTTGTGATCATTTTGTTTTTATGATACACGATGCTAAAATACCGGTCCCAATCGTGATCCGAATTCCGGAAAACGTATATTTGCCCTCTTTTCATTTCTTCTTCCAACAAGCGTATGGAAAGAACGGCCAGGTACCGATTTTCAATAACGGCTTTCTTAATGGATGAAGAGCTGTTTCCTTCAAAAGCGATTCGAATGGGCATTCGATTGTCCGCCATGTATCGTTCAAACAAGGCTCGCGTTCCGCTGCCCTCCTCTCGCATGGCAAAGGGCTCGGAAGCCAAATCCGAAAGCCTTAAGACCTTTTTCTCCGCAAAAGGATGCTTGGTGCTGCAGGCAAGAACCAAAAAGTCATGAACCTCCGGGATGGAAACCAAGTCCGGACTTTTTACTTCTCCTTCCACCACGGCGATGTCCAGCTCGGATTTCAGTAAGCGTTCCTCGATTTCTTTCGTATTGTTTACGTAAGAGTAAACTTCCACTTGGGGATTTTGCTCGCTGAAGCTTCTGATGATATCGTTAATTAAGCAGCTGCCTACCGTCATGGTTGCACCGATTCGAATTTTTTCGATATAGTTGCCCTTAAACATTTTCTCTTCCATATCGTCGAACTGTTTTACCACGTTGCGAGCATAAAAAAGGAGCTTCTCCCCTTTTTCGGTGATATACAGCTTTTTGCCGATTCTTTCGAATAAGAGAACTCCGTAGTAGTCTTCCAGTTCCTTAATGGCTTGGCTTACCGTTGGCTGTGAAATATACAGCTTTTCGGCGGCGGCACTCATTTTCCCGCAATCCGCCACTTCGATAAATATCCTTAAATGCCTGATGGTCAATTTGCCTTCTCCCTTTCGTCTATAACATCATCAATAGGTTTTACCTATTGTTATTATAAGATAATATCATTTTATTTTTATTAATTCAAATGATATAGTTAATATGAAAGAAAAAACGAACGAAGGTGAAAAAGTGAAAATACTCATAATCGGCGGCGTAGCGGCGGGTACGAAAGTCGCCGCCAAGCTGAAGCGTGAAAATTTTAATTGCGATGTTACCTTATTAACCAAAAGCAAAGATATTTCTTATGCCGGCTGCGGCTTGCCCTACTATGTAGGGAAGGTCATTTCCGACCGCAGTCAATTAATCGTTAATACTCCCGATAGCTTCTCCAAACTGACGGGGGTGCATGTAATTACCGAAACCGAAGCCACAAAAGTCAATCCAAAAGAAAAAACCGTTACGGCAAGGGACTTAAAAACAAACGAGGTTCGTACATACCGGTATGACAAGCTGGTGATTGCCACCGGTGCCAAAGCTTGGGTCCCTCCCGTGGAAGGAGTCGGCCTTGCGAACGTGTTCTTTTTAAGAACTCCGGACGATGCGGCATCGATACGAGCTTTTGTCGAGTCCGGTGAAATCAAACGAGTTGTCGTCGTTGGCGGCGGATATAACGGGCTTGAGATCGCCGAAAACCTTTCCGCTCTCGGTATTCGAGTTTCCGTCATCGATATGGCGGAGCATATACCTCCCGGCTTCGACAAAGATTTTGCCGAAGCCATCGAAAATCGGTTAGCGGAGCAAGGTATTGTAGCCTTTACGGGCACAAGGCTTGAAGCCATACTCGGCGAGGAAAAAGCGGAGAAGGTAAAGACCGATAAGCGTATTATGAAAACGGATGCCGTGATCCTATGCGTAGGAATAAGAGCCAACACCGAATTTTTGGATGGCTCGGGCATAGAGCTTATGCCCGATAAAACCGTTAAAGTCAATGAGTTTCTGCAAACAAATTTCGAAGATATCTATGCCGTAGGCGACTGCGCTTCCGTTTTGAACAAAATAACAAAAAAGCCCGTGTGGTCTCCCATGGGATCAACGGCCAATATTGCAGGCCGCATTGCTGCGAAAAATATGATTGGTAACAAAATCCCTTACCAAGGTGTTTTGGGAACCGCCGTTATCAAGCTCCCCGGGTTTAATGCAGGAAGAACCGGCTTGACGGAAGAGCAAGCAAAAAAAGCGGGATTTGATGCCGTAAGCGTTGTTGCGGTTACGGACGATAAGGCTCATTACTACCCCGATTCTTCCGTCTTTATCGTAAAAATGACGGCAGACAGGAGCACGAAGCGATTGTTGGGACTTCAAGTGTTAGGGAAAGGCGCAATCGATAAAATGACGGACATTGCCGCAACGGCCATTACGTTAGGAGCAACCCCGGAAGATATTGAAAACATGGATTTGGCTTATGCTCCTCCTTTTTCTACGGCCATTCATCCTTTCTCTCATACCGTCAACATTTTATTGAACAAAATCAACGGAGCTTTGGAAACCGTCACTCCGACGGAATTTGCTTTAGGCAAAGCTCAAGGTTACAAGATCATCGACGCTTCTCGCAAGCCGAGCATCGACGGAGCAATTTACGTGGACCTTGGAACGGTAAACGGTGAAATTCCCGGATTGTCAAAAGACGAAAGGCTTCTATTGGTATGTACAAAAGGAAAAAGAGCGTATATGCTCCAAAGACGCTTAAAGAATTTCGGATACAAGCATACCCTTGTCTTGGAAGGCGGAACGACCTTCAATGAGGTCATAGTGTGAAAATAATGAACGGGAGGATTTTGAAAAATGTCAAGCTTAACAATTACCGGTACGGATGAAAAAAGAGTAAAGGCCTTAGGTTTTTTAAGAAATAAAGGGACCGACAACTTTTCCGGAAGGATTATTACGAAAAATGGAAAAATTACGGCGGCCCAAAACAAATGCATATCGGAGGCTGCCGAGCTTTACGGAAACGGCATCATAACCTTTACAAGCCGATTAACCGTAGAGGTTCAGGGTATTCCCTATAACAAAATCGAAGACTTTCGTACGTATATCGCAAAGGAAGGGCTGGAGACGGGCGGAACCGGTTCAAAGGTCCGTCCGGTGGTATCCTGTAAAGGAACCGTATGCCGGTACGGATTAATCGATACCTTTGCCTTGTCGGAAGAAATTCACGAAAGATTCTATAACGGCTATGCCGATGTGAAGCTTCCTCATAAATTCAAAATCGGCGTCGGCGGATGTCCGAATAATTGCATGAAGCCGGATTTGAACGATTTGGGGATCGTCGGTCAAAAAATCCCTTGTTTTGAAACAGAGGATTGTATGGGATGTAAAAAATGTATAGTTGAACAGGTATGCCCGATGGGAGCCGCCAAAGCCACGGAAGACATGCTTGAGATCGACAAAACCGTATGCAACAACTGCGGTTTGTGCGTCGGTCAATGTCCCTTTGACGTGGTAAGCGACTATACCGTCGGATACAAAATCTTCCTCGGAGGAAGATGGGGCAAGAAAATTGCCATCGGCAAGCCCCTTGATAAGATTTTTACAAACAAAGAGGACGTCTTGGATACGATTGAAAAAACGATTCTCCTTTACAGGGAACAAGGCAAAACCGGGGAGCGCTTGTCCGAAACCATCGCAAGAATCGGTTTTGAGAATGTACAGAAACAGCTTTTTTCCGATGACCTGCTCAAAAGAAAGCAAGCCATTTTGGTCGCGGAGCTTCACATGACGGGAGGAGCCTCCTGCTGATTTTACGATTTTTTTCCTATCAAAAAAGGGCTTTCGAAAAGCCCTTTTTTCGTTTTTTCATTTATGCGGTTTTCGAATAAAATACATATTGTCGGAGAGCATGATCTCCTACGAAGACTTGTTCGGCTTGAACCTTAAAGATCTTTTCTATCTCTTCGCTATCAAATACGGCTTGGGGTGTATCGTACAGGACAACCTCGCCCCGGTCCATTAAACAAATCTTGTCGGAGAAGGTAAGCGCTTCGTTAAGGTCGTGAAGGACCATCACGACGGTTTTGTTCATTTCCTTTAGTTTTTTTACAATCTCCAATATTTCAAGCCGATGACGAATATCCAAATAGGTGGTGGGCTCGTCCAAAAATATCACGTCCGTGTCTTGGGCCAAAACCATGGCCAAATACGCCTTTTGTCGTTCTCCTCCCGAAAGCTTCCGTAAATTTTCATGAACATATTCGCCTAAGCTCAAAGTCTCGATGGCATTTTTTACGATTTGCTTGTCCTTTTCTCCCGCCCTGTCGGAAAACCCGAGATAAGGATATCTTCCGTGCATAACCAATTGATAGATCGTTATGTCGGGAACATTTCGATTCTGGGGTAGATAAGCTACCCTTTTCGCAAACTCTTTAAGGGGAATACGGGATATGTCCTCTCCTTTTATGGTGATGCTTCCGCGAAACGGCTTTAGCAAGTTAGCTGCGGTTTTTAACAGCGTGGTTTTTCCGCAGCCGTTTTTGCCGATGATTGTTGTGATGCCGCCTTCTTCGAAGGCAATACGGATATCCTTTATGATTTCAATGCCGCCGTAGCCTGCCGTAACATCGTTCAATTTAATCATACTGCTGTCCTTTCTTTGCTTTTATGAGTAGATATATAAAAAACGGGCCTCCTAAAAAGGACATAATAATGCCCGCAGGAATTTCAAAGGGAGCAAAAAGGATCCGTGCCAGCAAATCGCACATTAAAACAAAGATACCGCCTAAAAGAGCCGATACCGGAAGCAGAATTCGATTGTCCTGCCCCGTGAATATTCTTGCCGTATGGGGCACGATAAGTCCTACAAAACCGATTTGACCCGCAAAGCTTACGGCACTTCCCGCCAATAACGCCGATAAAATCATACAGACAAAGCGTACTCGCCCCGTGTTTAAGCCTAAAGACCGAGCGCTCTCGTCTCCCAGCATAAGAACATTCATATCCCGGCTCATTAAAAAAGCGATCACCATAGCAATGACAATCCATATGCCTGCAAAACGAATCTTTTCCATGGTTATTCCGGAAAACCCTCCGATTAAAAACGCCGTACGAGCAAAAACCGTATCGGGCTTCAAGGTCAATAAAGTATCCGTTATGGCACCGATAAAGCTTGATACGGCAACACCGGACAAGACGATGGTTGTCTTGGAAGCTCCCGTCTTTCGGGCGATAAAATATACGGAAAACACGGCCAAAAGGGCTCCCGCAAAGGCAGCCGGAGTCGCCAGATGCAAGGATGCAGGGAAAAAAGCGGCGATAAGTACGGTAAACAATCCGGCGCCGGAGTTGACGCCTATAACATTCGGGCTTGCGAGAGAGTTATTCAATACCGATTGCAATACGGCGCCGGAAACCGATAGGGCGCACCCGGCAAGAACCGCCGCCAAAGTCCGCGGTATGCGAACAAACATAATGATGATATAAGCTTTGAGTGTACGGTCTCCCGATCGGATCGATGTTACAATCTCCGATAAAGGTATTTTAACGGATCCGATGCTTGTACTTAAAAACATACCGATTACAAGCAGGATTGCAAGTATAACGATAAGAAGAACGCAATAACCTTTACCTTTTTTATTCAAACTCCTCAGGATAGAGAATTTTTGACATGTATTCATAACTTTCACCCCATCTTGCATTCGGCTTGTAATGGAATAACTCTTTTGGAAGCACAATATACCGATTGTTTTTTACGGCGGAAAGCCGGCTCCAGACGGGATTTTTCTCGATTCCGTCCTTTAGCGCTTTTAAGGCTTCTTCCGCATTCCCCATGGTAACAACGAAAATGAAATCCGGATCTTCTCGGATAATTTCTTCAATACTGAGATCCTCCAACAGGGATCGATGCTTTGAAGCGATATTCACGGTACCCAAATCATTCAGTATTTTGCAGGCCATATTTTCATCGTCTTTCGCCTTTGCCCCGCTTGAAAAAGCGCGAATCAGTAAAATCGTCGGATTTTTCTTACCGGCTACTCGATCCGTGATACCTTCGATTTGATCCTTTACCTTTAAACCGTATTTCTCATACATTTCTTTCTTTTCCGTTATATCCGTGCAAATTTTCAGCATTTCTAAGTAATCGTCGAAATGCTCCACCTTAAAAAAGGCAAAGGGTATATTCGCATTTTCCAAGGTTTGCGATATACGGACATGACTTTCGATATCCGGCGAAAGCAAAACAAAATCGGCGGAAAGGTTGATGATCTCTTCCAAATTCGGCTCCTTCACGGTACCTATGATTTTGGTTTCCTTCGGTAAATCCAAATTCCTCTCGCTTATGACGTCGCTTGTAACACCCGACAGCGTCCCTCCCGCCAAAAGCCAAGTCTCGGCATAGGAACCGACAAGAGATACGACTCTTTGGGGTTTTTCTATTAATTGAATCGAATTTCCCAAAGAATCCGTGAAACGATAGAAGAACCGGGAGGGTTCCTCT
>JAAYHZ010000277.1 GCA_012744235.1 Clostridiaceae bacterium | reverse complement strand
ACTTATGAATACAAATTATAAAAAAACAATTTAGTAACAGTTAGATTTATTAAACATAATGGGTTTTAACATAATTGGAACATTAATTAAATAAGTCTATATGATGTACTTGATAAAGATCACATTTCTTGAGTTTAACAGTGAAGAAAGCAAAGGAACCTTTGTAATTATTGAAAACAGTAGATTACAAAGGTTCCTTTACTTACATTACTTTGTTGTGTATTTTTCAAATTATCTTTTTGCTGTCTGCAACAAGCTTCCGTATTTCACCGGTTCTTAAATACTTTCGATTTAGACAAAGATTTAAAGCGTCACCGATATCCTTAAGAATCGTATCATAATACGCTACTCGATAAACATTATCCTTAATGAAGCAAGCTTGATATTTTCTCAAAGAATTAATGATTTGCTCAGGCGCATGTTTTTCGTCTAACCTTTTGGCTAGAAGTCTTAAAATCAACAACGCAATGTAGCATGTTAGAAAATGACCTTCAATTCTATTCTCAAGTGAAACATTTACGGGACGGGTTTCAAGGTCACTTTTTGTAATTCGAAAACTTCTTTCAATTTCCCATAGCTCGTGATATCTTTTGGCTACTTCGTGATCGGGCATGTCTACCTCGCTTGTGATAATCGCATAATAACCGTCATACTTTTCATCTTCCGCAATTTTGTCTGTATCCAAATAGGGAATACGTTTTGTATTGATGCATTCGCCGGTTTCGGGATCGTATTCAATGTCTTTAATATAACGTAATGCACCCTGTGCTTCTTGTTTCGTGTAACTTTTCGGATTCACTATGATTTTCTGAGCCTTTTCGAGCAACTCTGCTCGTTTATGTTTTTGGCGCCTGGCATATAGTTCGTTGTAGCAAACAATCTGTTTAACGTCTATAGGGATTTGATGCTTCTTGCCGTTCGCATGGGTGACCCAAAATTCTTGTGGATATGGTCTGGATTTTATGCGAAAAACAGGTTCACGTTTCTCTTCTTGTTCATTCCACAAGTCTGCCGTCTTTACCACTCCTTTTTTCTCCACATAACCCGAGGGATCAAAAACATACGATTGGAGCTCCTTATTGGCCCCTCGTATTTTTTGTGAAAAGATGAAACCGTCTCCTTTGGCCATTAGAAATGCAATGTTATCGCCGCTGTTCAACCCTTTATCCGCTACGACAATAATTCTACCGAGCCCATAGTCTTCTCGTGTTTTTGCTAAAACTGGCATCATGGTTTGACTGTCATGTGTATTTCCTTTGAAAAGTTGATATGTAATCGGAATTGCATCCGAATCCAGCAGTAAACCCATTTGAACCAGAGGCTTCCGGGTGTTGTGTTTGCAAAAACCTTTCTTACGAAAGTCGTCTTCTTTATCTATTTCGAAATAAAAATTCGTAACATCATAGAAAACCACGTCAGTCTTACGCTTGTAATGAATCCTCACCTGTTCGTGAAGATGGAGGATAATGTCCTCACGATAGTCGGTAAAGTAATCCAAAGCGCGATAAACGTCGTACCAATCACATTTAAAAGGTCTAGCTATCTTATCTTTTTTCCTATAACTAGCGATTTTCGATCCTGGAGCAAGTATGCGAGTGTAGACCAAAAGCTGCATGACATCGTTAAGAGAGTAGTCGATGGATAAGCTACGCTGTCGATTGATCAAAAATTGATCCAGTTTCAACTCATGATATATCGAGCTCAAAGGAAGAAACCCCAAGTGCTGCATGGCGTCTTCGTTTTCGTCCATAACTTCATCTGCATTTACAGTCCCGAGAAATATCTCGTTTTCGGCATCTTGTCTTTTCTTTTCCAGGGTAAGCTGACGTGCCACTTCTTTGAAATGTTTTACCGGATCTTCATAGAGGTCAAGGTATTCGTCCACATAGCCCAAGTTTTCTATTACTTTATGCTTAACTTTCTTCGTGACCGGATCTCTATAGCCTTCAACAAAACTTAGATTAACACGTCCGTTTTTTTGAGGTGTGACCTTCAAATACATGTTTATCCCTCCAACAAATTCTATATCTGCTAATTATATCATAATACGCAACAATAGTCAACAAATTTTAGAAAAAAATTTGACATAAAAAAATTGCCAAAACGGCGTTGTATAAATGGTTTTTATAATATGCTTCATGTTATTTAACTGTTAAACTAGCGGGAAAGGGGATTCTCCTTCCCGGTTTAGAGGAGGGCTCAAGATGTATCAGGTTAAAACACCCGTTTTTT
>JAAYHZ010000276.1 GCA_012744235.1 Clostridiaceae bacterium | reverse complement strand
GTATTGGGCTTCTTGACTTCCCTGTTTTTCTTTAAAGGCAACCGTCGTTTTTGCCGATATTGAAAGACACACCCTATGCATAGACCCGCAAGATATCGAACATCGAATTTCGGAAGATACCAAAGCGATCGTTGTCGTTCATTACAACGGATATCCCGCGCCCATGGACGAAATTTTACGCATTGCAAAAAAGTACAATTTGAAAGTCATAGAGGACGTTTCCCATGCCCACGGTGCCTTATACAAAGGAAAGCCGGTCGGCACTTTCGGTGATGTTGCAGCCATGTCCTTGATGACGGGAAAAGCATTTGCCATCGGTGAAGCAGGCATGTTGGTTACCGACGATAAAAAAATCTACCACAGATCGCTGGCATGCGGTCATTACGAGAGGAATTCATCCCAATACATCGATGAAGAAGAGCTTCTTCCTTATCTCGGTCTTCCCTTGGGAGGATACAAATACAGAATGCATCAAATGAGTGCCGCCGTAGGTCGGGTTCAATTAAAGCACTATAATGAACGAATGGAAGAGATTCAACGGTCCATGAATTACTTTTGGGACTTGTTGGAAGGAGTCCCGGGAATCAAGGCACACCGGCCCGATAAGAACTCCGGAAGTACCATGGGAGGATGGTACAATCCGAAAGGCTTGTATTATGCGGAAGAATTGGGGGGCTTAAGTATCGAAACGTACATAAAAGCGTTGAAAGCGGAAGGAGTTTCTTCCTCCGCAGGCGGAAACATACCTTTGCATACCCATCGACTGTTCCGGGATTGTGATATATACAACGACGGCAAACCCACCCGAATCGCCCATGCCAAACGGGACGTAAGAGAATTGGATAAATCCATCGTAATAGGAGAAAAAATCAACCGCATGTCTTTAAGAGTTCCATGGTTTAAAAAGTTCCATAAAGACATCATCGAAGAGCATGCGGAAGCTTTCCGGAAAATCGGCGAGCAATACAAGGATCTGTTGTAAAATAAGAAGGCATGTGTCTTGACTATGAATCGCTCACTGTTTTGACACATGCCTTTTCGTATCATTTTTTCTTTGTTGTCTCAATCGTAACCGTAATCGATCGACGATTCTCCTCTATCGTTCCGCAATCGGAACGTATTCCTTGCGCGAAGCCACGCTTTTGTATGCGGGTCGAATGATTTTTCCCGCGTTTATCAGCTCTTCCATTCGATGTGCACTCCAGCCGGCAATACGGGCGACGGCAAAGATCGGAGTGTACAGCTCGACGGGCAGATCTAGCATGTCATAAAGAAAACCGCTGTAGAAATCCACGTTTGCCGATACGCCTTTAAAAATCCGTCGTTTCTCCGCTATCACTTTCGGTGCAATTTCTTCGACTAAAGAATACAAATTGTATTCGTCTTCTTTTCCCTTTTCTAGAGACAAAGTTTTCACGTATTCTTTCAATATTTCCGACCTCGGGTCCGAAAGAGAATATACGGCATGCCCCATACCGTAGATAAGACCGGACCGATCAAAAGCCTCCTTGTTAAGCAGCTTTCTCAGATAATGCGCAATTTTGTCTTGGTCCTTCCAATCGTCCACGTTCTTCTTCAGGTCTTCAAACATCTGTACAACTTTAATATTCGCACCGCCGTGCTTCGGACCTTTCAAAGAACATATGGCGGCGGCAATTGCGGAATACGTGTCGGTTCCGGATGAGGTAACCACGTGCGTTGTAAAGGTGGAGTTGTTTCCTCCCCCGTGTTCGGCATGTAACACCAAAGCGATATCCAATACTTTTGCTTCCAAAGACGTATACTTTTTATCCGGCCGCAACAGTCTTAAAAAATTCTCCGCCGTCGAAAGCTCCGGTAAAGGTGTATGGATGTAGAGACTTTCTCCTTTATGATAATGCCGATATGAATGGTATCCGTATACGGACAAAAGAGGAAATATGGCGATCAACTGGAGGCACTGTCTTAAGACGTTCGGAAGAGAAGTGTCGTCCCCCTTATCGTCATACGGGTAAAGAGTAAGAACGCTTCTTGACAACGTGTTCATCATGTCGTGACTGGGAGCCTTCATAATGATATCTCTTACAAAATTCGTAGGCAGCGAGCGATAACGAGTCAACAAACCGTTAAATTCTTTTAACTCCTGCTCCGTAGGCAATTCTCCGAACAAAAGTAAATACGTCGTTTCTTCAAAGCCGAACCGCCCTTCTTTTGCGAAGCCGTTAACCAAATCCTTTACGTTAACACCTCGATAATACAGCTCCCCGTAAGCGGGAACGCTTTCTCCTTGTTCATCTTCTTTTGTTGCAACGATCTCCGAGATTTCCGTTAAGCCGGTTAAAACGCCTTTTCCTTGTAAATCTCTCAAACCTCTTTTGACGTCGTATTTTTGATAAAGTTCAGGATCAATGGAGCTGTTTTTTATACATAATTCGGAAAGCTGAATTAATCCGGGCGTGACTTCAGTGAACGGATTCGTTTTCTTCATACTTATCCCTTCTTTCTCCAAATTCATTGCAATTGTTATGTTTAATTTTGTTGATTATTCCGACCCGTACCTTAATTAAATATGGTAATAAATTAAAGAAAATTATACCGGGAAGCGCATATGAAGTAAAGATAAAATTTTTCAATGAAAGTCGGGAACAGAAGTAACCAATCGGTATTTACTTTTATAGCGGTTGTGATATCATGATATTTATCAATGAACCATGAATAGTTTTTAGTATTAATAAAAGAAAGGTGGTGTAGTACCCGGTTTTTAGGCGAATCGAAAAAAAGAACATGGATTTTTTCTTTTTGACTTTCGATTATGAAACCGGGTAATCCAAATGATTGTTGGTATTCCGAAAGAAATAATGCCTGGTGAAAACCGTGTGGCTGCTATTCCGGCAACGGTTTCGAAAATGATCCAAGACGGTGTAGAAGTTTTAGTTCAAAAATCCGCCGGAGACGGGTCTTTTTATCACGATGATGAATACATAGCGGCAGGAGCAAAAATTATTGATAATCCTGCAGAGCTGTATCAAAAGTCCGATTTGATCCTTAAAGTTAAAGAGCCCCAATTTAACGAAGCGTTAAATGTTCATGAAGTGGACTTGATGCACGAAGGTCAGTATTTGATTACATTTTTACATCCTGCTGCCCCTGCCAATCATGAAAT
>JAAYHZ010000275.1 GCA_012744235.1 Clostridiaceae bacterium | reverse complement strand
CCTCAAAAGCGGCCACCTCTTCGATCCATTTTATGAAATCCTCCGCCATTGCTTCATTCGCCATCAACTCATAAAAGATTTCCTGACGATACGAAATATTCTCCCTGTCCGCAGGAATACGGTTTAAGTACTTTAAAAACCCGGCGTAGCTTCGGTCCGTATTCGATGCAAATTCGATCAGGGAATCCATACCGATATCCGATAATGTTTTTTCCGTTATTTCCGTTTCGATATGGAAATCTTGGTATAATAAACTGAAGGAATCGTTTCTCACAAGCTTATGCTCCGAATAGTAATCCCCATGCCCTGTCGGATTGTAAGAAAGACCGTAGCGTCTTACGATTTCGTCGGCATAGCTTTCCCCGTCGGGCAATCCTTTTTCGATTTTGTATGTAGCCTTATGGTTTTTAACGCCGTTTATCTGTTCCGTTTCTACACCGGCAGTCCATGAATCTACTTTGCTTTTCACCGAGGCGCAAAGATTTCGCTCCTCCCATCCGAAAGCCAAAGGATGAAGATGGGTTGCAAAAACGCTTTTTACGCCCAACTCCGAGAGGATTTTTATGAAATCCGTACATATAGCCAAACTGTCGTCTTTTCCCGTGCTTGACAAAGACTCGTTGAGAAGAACCAAATCCCCTTCTTCCGCTTGCATTAATATATTTTTCAGCTTGTTCAGTTCTTTTCCAAGATGTCCTTGCCCGTACACTTTTTCTTCCTCTTTGGGAAAATGGGTAAAAATTTTACGGACCGGGCTCATCCGGGCAAAGCTTCCCGGAACGGGCAAGCCGTTTTGAAATAACAGCCATAGACAACCGATACCTCGTACATAAGTTGTCTTTCCCCCCTTGTTAATGCCGGTCAGAATATGTATACGTCCCGTATCGTCAAAAACCGCTTGGTTTTTAACGGCGGTTTTCGAATCTACCCCGGATTTTGTCATTCTCATGACAAGGCCGAGGTCCGTCATTTCATGAACAATCCCTATATTCTCTTCCATAGAGCACACTTTCGGCATACATATTGGAATATCTTTTTCTTTCCAATACTCGATGAATTTTAAAGCTGCCAAGTAAAAATCAAAACCGTAATCCAAGTCACAAAGCACAAGGAAGTCTTTTTCGGAATAAGCATTAAGAATAGGGTCCAAATCCTTGAAAACGGCTTCCATCTCCGACCGAAAAGTTTGGTTGTAAAGAGTCCTGATTCCGGGAACGGAATGGCTCAATACGGAAAAAGCATACCTTTTTCCTTCCTCCGGTCCGAATAGCGCCCTCGCCAAAGTTAAAGGGTCTTCTTCCTCGTTGTGAGATTTGACAACCGTCGTAAAAAGCGGTCGGTATTCTGCATTAAAAAGAACGTTTAAAGAAAAAGTACCGGTATCCTTCACTTTTTTCCTTATGGTCGGCAAGAATTCTACGGCCTCAATGTACTCGGGTTGTTTTTGAATATTTCGAACGTATTCTTTTAAACTTCTCAAGCCTTGCGATCGGATCTGCAACTCGTGTCTTTCCAAAATATCGGACAAACGGGTAAGACACTCCGAATACAAATTGAAAAGCTCCGTTTTCCATAATCCGTCTCGTATCTCATCTTGCTGCATCGATCTGTATTCCTCGTATTCCCGAATACAGCGATGAATTTCGGGAAGGAATCGGTTGATTTCTTCCCTTAAGGAAGGTATGCTTTGAAAGTCCAAAAGAACCTCTTGCCGGTAAGAGATGGCGTGTTCTAAAGTCAAAATTTTATTGAGTTGTTGTTTGTGTTTTGAATAATACCGTTCCGTATTCTTAAAGGGAATTTTCACATCGTCAAATCCTAAGTCCTCTGCCGTTTCTTGTTCAACAACGGTTTCGGTTTCCTTACTTTTAGCGTCGGGATAAAGAAGACTGAAAAATGAATCCATGGTAAAAACCAACCTTAAACTTTGACTTCAATCTATCAATATTTTACCATACACAGGAATGTATATCAAGAAACGAATTTTTTATATGGAAATATTGTGATTCCTTGGTACAGGCCAAATCTAAAAAACAATAATTGGAATTATATATGGCATAATCTAATAATGTATACATACTAGTCATTATTTCATTTAAATTACTCTCCGGTTCGTTACCGTGATGCATGCCGTTCATAAATTCGTATAAAGCATCAATATCATTGATCGCATTGATATCGACACCGGTTTCTTCAAGGAATTCATTTTTAACCATTAGGGCTAACACAGATACATCCGGTATTCCCGCATAAATTGCATAGACCTTGCCGTCGATGATGAAATTGTCTTTGATTTGCGGATACCTTTCGAATTTCAAAAGTCGGGACAGAAGGAAAAATCAAATCTCCCGACAATCCCGAATTAATGTGTAGGGTATAAATCATCACATCATTCTTACTGCAATAACTACCCTAAAATCCATCAATCGCATATAGAATTTCTAACGGTGCATCCGTTAAAAAAGAAAAATCATCTTTTTTTAAATTATGATTTTGACAGGATGTTGTAGGAAAAGGGAGTATCACTAGAATTACTAATATATAATAAATATTATAAACCATGATATCTTAAATATAATTTTTCTATTTATCTATAATTATACTAGTGTTTTAAATTGCAAGCAGGCTATCATCATACATAATTCAAGCCTTCTTTTGAAAAAATATTAATGTAAAAGGAGGAAGAAACCATGGCCTTTAAACGAATCAAAGATTTTTTTAAGAAAAAGCCCGTAGAAAGATACTCGACGGCACCGTTATACAATATGGATGATAAACAAGAAGAGACGAATGTCATCGAACCCGGAGAATGGGATGTTTACCACGCAAAAGAATACGTGGATGAGAATCAGAAATAAGGAAATAAAGGATGAAAAGCCGGATTGTTGCATAGTCATAATCCGGCCTTGTATCCAAACTGCAAAAATCTATAAAATACAGATATTTTATGACGTAATTAGAAGAAAAAAAGACAAAAAAAGTTGCATATCGTACATCCTTTTCAGTAAAATAGGACTTAATATATAATCTTTCGAACGGGAGTGATAATACCATATTTTAATGTTTATTGGTTGGGCAAAAAAGAGATAACGTAAAACAATGGAACAGGTCAAATAAAATACCGGTGATTGAACAACTCGAAACATTTTGCACATCATAAATTTTGCCAATCTTAAATCCTTTTGACGATCTTCACGGATTTCTATAATACGACAGTATTATTGAAATAAATATATAACATACCAATAGGAGGAATAAATTCATGGAAAGAGACAAATGGTCATCCCGGTCAACTTTCGTATTGGCTGCGATCGGATCTGCCGTAGGCTTGGGAAATGCATGGCGTTTTCCGGGTCTTGCCGCAAAACATGGAGGAGGAGCATTTCTTCTGGTTTATTTGTTGGCAATGATAGTTTTCGGTATACCGCTTCTTATGATGGAAATTAGTATCGGTCGTAAGATGCGGCAAAGTGCTCCCGGAGCATTCGCCGGAATCAACAAAAAACTGGAGCCTATCGGATGGGCGGCAACAGCAAATGCTTTTGTTATCGTTACATACTATGCCGTGGTATTTGCATGGGTTATCCTGATGGCCGGAATCAGTTACAAGTTTGCCGGCTTAACCGGAAATACCGAAGCCGCACGCTCGCTATGGGCAACAACGATTAAGACGACAGGCACCGTTTCCGGTTACGGCACAATTGCTTGGCCCGTTCTAATAGCTTTGGTTCTTGCATGGGGCTCAATATATTATTGTATACGTAACGGTACGGAAAGCGTAGGAAAAGTTATTAAATACACGGTACTCCTTCCCGTAATCTGCCTTTTGATTCTCGCGGTAAGAGGGTTTTTCCTGCCGGGATCGATTGACGGATTAGTAAAATTCTTTGTACCTGACTTTTCCGCTCTATCAAGTGTAACCATTTGGATTGATGCTTGTGGACAAGTTTTCTACAGTTTGTCTATCATGATGGCAATAATGATTGCTTACGGATCCTTCCTTGATAGAGATACCAACGTTGCTCTCGACGCTACAATAATCGCTTTTTGTGATATGGCGGTGAGTGTTCTTGCCGGTATCGTTACATTTCTTACCATGGGCGGAGTGGGAATGCTGGATAACATATCCGCTTCCGGAATAGCAACGGCTTTCTTTATATACCCGCAGGCAATCGTTTTGCTAACAAATACAGGCTGGGTTAATGCCATATTTGCATTTATCTTCTATTTCTGCCTGTGCACACTAGCTATAGACTCGGCATTTTCCCTTGTAGAGGGCGTTTCTACGGCGATATCCGACAGGTTTGAAGTTCCCAAGAAGAAAACAACGCTTATCGTCTGCCTTGTTTCGGGTGCAATCTCCTTGTGCTTTGTAACCGGTGCAGGTCTGGCGTGGCTGGATATTGTGGATAACTGGTGCAATAACTACAACCTGATTCTGATAGGTATAATCGAATCCATTGCAATCGGATGGATCTTCAACACTACTAAAGTTCTGGAAGAAGTCAATAGAAATACGAAGAAACTCAAAATGCCTGCAGGATTCTTTAATATCGCCATTAAGTTTATCGCTCCTGCCATTTTAACCGCATTTTTCATCTGGAATATCGTTACACTCATTAGGAACGGCGGAATTTACGGAGCAGCCGACGGATATACCTTAACGTCCAATATTCTCGGCGGATGGCTAATAAGCGTCTTGGTGTTTGCAAGCGGATATATTATCAAAGCTCTGTTTAAAAACAAAATGGTGAAAGATATTCAATCATGGGATGAAATAGATAAGTAATTTGGTATCGGAGATAACGGTTCTTTTGACTGCGGATCGGCGCATTCAAAAGAACCGTTCTTTTTTTGCTTTCATCGATTATTGATTTTTACGGTTCGATCCTATTCTTTCTTTATCTTCGGTTTTGCCTTTTTCATCAATAGCTTGATTCCAAAACCTTACTTATATATTTCTTGGCTTCATCGATCAAAGCGTTTGCATCGGTTATCTTCCGTAAATCCTCGTTTATAGTATCGGCATTCGATAAGGAATCCGGATCGTTCATCCATTCGATCATTCGATTCGTTAAAAAATTCTCTCTTTTTGCCTGCAGAAGATAAGTGTTCCGATAGCTTTCGCTTAAGAAATCGTAATAAAAGTGTTGAGACTCTACCAATTTGTAAAAGTCGGGGTATTCCGCTCGATAAGTCAAATCTCGGTATTGCGCACCGATATCAAAAGCTTGGTTTCCGTACAAGAATGCTTTTTTTGAAAAATTGGCGATTAAGTGGCAAAAGGCATAAATCGTATTGTTTTTCTCCGGCAGGATGGTCCCGTCTTCGGAGAAAGTATAGTGCTTTAAGTTCATAATTTGGGAGCCGAATGTCAGAATATCGGCAACATCCTCGTCGGTCATCAGCCACTGCATGAAAACCATGGCTTTCTCGGGCTGCGTACTTGTGGAGGGGACCATAATCGGCAAGATGGAATCGTATCTGTCGATGACCGGCTTTTGGTCCTTGAGCAGCACAATCGAGTATTTTTGGAAAACGTTTTGATTCCCGCGAGTGAAATATTTGATATATCTTAAAGGATCATTCGATAAGAACAAATCTTGGGAGCCGTCAAACAAGAAATCCATATATTTTTCGTCATAACGAAAGTAGGATCTTTCGAAAAACGGCAAGAATTTCTCCAATAAATAATCCAAAACTTCCGTGTCTTCGATGGGATAAGGGATATAATTTTTATCGGAGGAACGCAGCAAAAAATCAAAGCTTTGAGAAAAAAGAGGGTAATATCCGGAGTTGTAAATGGAATATTCCGTCATGACCTCCGGTCGATCAAGCAATATCTTTTGTGCACTATCCGGCGGGTTTTCCCCGTAAAGGTTGTACATGAAGCTATAAATTTCATCAATCTCGTTTAAGCTTTGGATATCCGTTTTCGTTTGTTCCAAAAGCTCCTTCTTGACATACAATGCCAATACCGAAATACTCGGCATACCTGTGTAAATGGCATAGGTTTTACCGTTTCTTGTACACATCTCTTTTATGTACGGATACTTTTCAAAATTAAGTTGAGCTTCCGGACAAAGCCGTAAGTAAGGGGTTAAGTCGGTATAGAGTCTATCCTCGATATATCGATCCCCCCAAAAATATGTTTTTTGCACAAGACTCGGGTCGATGCTCGGTCTAACCGGGGACGGGAAAACCAAATCCGCATCAAGTCCTGCTTTTATGTATGCTTGGAATACATTTTCTTGTGCCGTAGCTTCGTCATATTGTTGAAATTTTACTTTAAACCCAAACTTCTTCTCGCACAGATTGGAGATGGCAATGAAATTGAGAGCCAAATTGTCTTCTCTCGACACAGGACCTCCCCACAAATCAGCGGAATAATATATAATCGTCAACGGTTTCGAATCCAATTTAATTACTTCCTTTTCATCAATGAGAACGGTTGTGATTTCTTGCTCCGTTTCCTGTTCATCGTGTCCTCCGTTGGAGCATGAACATAATAGGCAAAGGATAATAACAAACAGCAGTCCTTTTTTATATAAATCCATATCCATCCTCCCCCTTTTCATTAATGTTTACTTCATCTTTTTCAACTCTTCCACATGCGCCCTGATACGGTCTAGCAGTCTTTCTTGTTCTTCCCTGTCGAGCTGCAAATAGTTTTGCGTACTATAAGGTACCGTTTCCATATTAGGGTATTTGCTCGGATAAGGAGAAAACACATCGATTCGGTCGTTGGATTTCAGCCTTACGCTGACCGTGTCGTAGTAATTTTGATTCGCAATAAATTCCATATTGACTTTGATCTTGTATTTTTCATATACAAGATCCGTAACCTTGGTAACAACCTCTTTGAAATCGGCATTAAACCGTAAATCGATGGAGGGGTTGGGCGTGTAGATAAAAGTAATCTCGGTGTTTTGGATATCTCCTAAAAAGTCTTCTTCCGGAACAGGGAGGGTCGCCAAGCTTTCCACGAGCCTTGGGTCGGACGTTGCTTTATCGCAGCTACCCGATAGGACAGCCGTAAAGACAAAAAGAGACAATACCAAGAAAACAACAATCCTTTTTTTATACATGGCTGTCCTCCACACCGTACATACATATAGACTATATATGCATATTAACATACAACTCCGATAATGTAAATATTTTTTATATTTTACGATATTCTTATGCACATTACTTATCGTTGTATAACTTTACGTGAAAAAGAGGAAGATATTTTGTTTTTTCTCTTCCTCTTTGAATATATATAATGATGAATATAGGGTTTTTTATAGGTTTTTCGTCTCCGCCAATTTTTTATAGCTTTCCAGCCGCTCTTTTGCATGCTTTTCGGATATTTCGTACATCTCATCCGCAACAGCGGGATTGGACGAGGCCAATCGTGCATACCGAATTTCTCCCTTTAAATACTCCTTGTAATCGGCTTTGGGGTCTTTCGAATCCAAGACGAAAGGATTCTTGCCTTCTTCTTTTAGTGCCGGATTGTAACGATACAAATGCCAATAGCCCGCCTCCACGGCCTTCTTTTCTTGAGCCAGGCTTTTTCCCATTCCGGCTTTAATACCGTGATTGACGCAAGGCGAATAAGCGATAATCAAAGAAGGCCCTTTATACTTTTCCGCTTCCAAAAACGCTTTTAAGGTCTGATTCATATCGGCCCCTATGGCAATTTGCGCCACGTAAACGTATCCGTAGCTCATGGCCATTAGCCCCAAATCTTTTTTACGGGTTTTCTTCCCGCCCGAAGCGAATTTGGAAACCGATGCCGCCGGCGTGGCTTTGGAGGACTGTCCTCCCGTATTCGAATAGACTTCCGTATCCAAAACCAAGATGTTTACGTCGTCTCCCGTCGCCAAAACGTGGTCCAACCCTCCGTATCCGATATCGTAAGCCCAACCGTCTCCGCCGATAATCCACGGGGAGGGTTTGATCAAGTAATCCTTCAGTTTATAAATCTCTCGGAAGGTTTCACGATCGGATTCGGAAGGATCCTCCAATATGCTTAAGATTTTCGGGGCCAGTCGTTTTGTTTCTTCTCCGTCATCCATGTTTTCGATCCATTCGCGGAAAACTTCGGCGACAGCGCTTTCCGTCCCTTCTTCGATGGCTTTTTCCATAAGATCCGCGATACGCTCTCTTAAAGCCTTCGTACCTAAGAACATACCGTAGCCGTATTCCGCATTGTCTTCAAACAAGGAGTTCCCCCATGCGGGGCCTTTCCCCTGCTTGTTGACCGTATAGGGAATGGAGGGTGCGCTTCCTCCGTAGATGGAAGAGCAGCCGGTGGCATTGGCGATGATCATACGGTCTCCGAACAACTGGGTAATAAGCTTAATATACGGGGTTTCGCCGCATCCGGGGCAAGCGCCGTGAAACTCGAACAAGGGTCTTGAGAACTGGCTGCCCTTTACCGTATGAACGGGAACGACTCCCGTTTTCTCCGTTACCTTCAGCCCGTATTCCCAAAGGTCCGCTTGCTTTCGGATTTGTTCTTCCGCGTCTTTCATGATCAAGGCTTTCGTCGGAGCCGGGCAAATATCGGCACAGTTACCGCATCCGGTGCAGTCCAAGGGGCTGATTTGAATGCGGTAATAGTATGAGTCCAAGCCCTTTCCTTTGCCCTTCAGCGTCAAAAATCCTTCCGGCGCCCGGTCGTTTTCCTCTTGGGTCAAAAGAAGAGGTCGTATGACGGCGTGAGGACAAATGTAGGCGCATTGGTTACATTGGATGCAATTGTCGATTTGCCACTCGGGTATAAACACCGCGATTCCTCTTTTTTCGTATGAAGTGGTTCCTGTGGGGAAGCTTCCGTCCTCCATTCCGATGAAGGCACTGACCGGAAGCTCGTCTCCTTCGTGTCTTGCCATAGGCCGAGCAATTTTCTTAATGAATTCCGGCTCCTCTTTTTCTTCTTTTGGCGGATCCTCTGCATAAGCCCATTCCTCCGGAACCGTCACTTTGTAGAGTCTTTCCAAGGATCGGTCGATGGCTTGGATATTCATTTGAACGATTTTTTCGCCTTTGCTTCCGTACATCTGCTCTACCGACTCTTTCAAGTAGGCGATGGCTTGATCCGTGGGGATCACATTGGCAAGCTTAAAGAAAACGCTCTGCATCACCATATTGATTCGATTCCCCAGCCCCACTTCTCCCGCAATGGAGATGGCATCGATGATATGAAATTGGATATTGTTCCGTGCCAAGTATCTTTTCAAGGAGGCGGGAAGCTTTTCTTCCAGCTCGGAAACCGTCCAAGGACAATTCAAAACGAAGGTGCCGTTCTTTTTCAAGCCTTTCACCAAATCCATTTGATTGACAAAGGACGGATTGTGGCAAGCGATATAATCGGCGTTGTATACCAAATAGGGGGACCGCAAGGGCTTCGGACCGAAACGCAAATGGGAGACCGTGGACCCTCCGGACTTTTTGCTGTCATAGGAGAAATAAGCTTGGGCGTAAAGGTCCGTCTTGTCCCCGATAATCTTCACCGCCGTTTTGTTGGCACCTACGGTTCCGTCGGAGCCCAATCCCCAGAATTTACAGCTGACCGTTCCTTTCGGCGTGGTTTCGATATCCTCTTTTTCTTCCAAGGAGGTAAAGGTGACATCATCGACAATACCGATAGTGAATCCGTCCTTGGGCGTGTCTTTTTTCAGGTTTTCAAATACGGCAACAATTTGGGAAGGTCGTGTGTCCTTCGAGCCTAAACCGTAGCGTCCTCGAAAAATCTCCGGTTTGTTTTCGACTTGATAAAACAAACTCACCACATCCAAATACAAGGGCTCTCCGGGGGCTCCGGGCTCTTTGGTTCGATCCAAAACGGCGATTCTCTTTACCGTTTTCGGCAGCACGTCAAAGAAAAACGGAGCATGGAAGGGGCGGTACAAATGAACGAAGATAGCCCCGGTTTTTTCTCCTTGTTCGTTTAAATAGTCTACGGTCTCTTGTATGGTATCGCATACCGAACCCATGGCTACGATGACATATTCCGCATCCTCGGCACCGTAATAGTTGAAAGGCTTGTAATCGCGTCCGGTTAGTTTATTGATTTCCTGCATATACCTTAAAACCGTATCCGGTACTTTTTCATAAATCCGATTGGAAGCCTCACGATTCTGGAAGAAGATATCCGGATTTTGCGCCGTCCCTCTCAATATCGGCCGATTGGGATTTAATGAGCGGCTTCGGAATCTTTCAAGGGCTTCATAATCGACCAAACGAGCCAAATCCTCGTAATTCAAGGGCTCGATTTTTTGGTATTCGTGGGATGTTCGGAATCCGTCAAAAAAGTGTAAAACCGGAATACTTGACGATATGGCCGCCAAATGGGCGACGGCGCCTAAGTCCATGACCTCCTGCACGTTGGAGGAGGCCAGCATGGTCACCCCGGTTTCTCTGCAGGCCATAACATCCTGGTGGTCTCCGAATATGGACAACGCATGGGAAGCAAGCGCCCGAGCACTGACATGAAAAACACCGGGTAAAAGCTCCCCCGCTATTTTATACATATTGGGAATCATTAAAAGCAGCCCTTGGGATGCGGTATAGGTGGTGGTAAGAGCGCCTGCGGCAAGAGAGCCGTGTACCACCCCGGCCGCTCCCGCTTCCGACTGCATTTCGATGACTTTGACCGGCTGTCCGAATATGTTTTTTCGGCCTTCCGCCGCCCATTCGTCCACCGTCTCCGCCATAGGGGACGAAGGAGTGATGGGATAGATCCCCGCAACCTCGGTAAAGGCATAGGAAACATGGGAAGCGGCCATGTTTCCGTCCATCATTTTCATTTTTTTAGGCATTTACAAGTCCTCCTTTTTGCAAAACGGTTCTATCCTGCCTATTTTCGTTATTCTTTCAATATGTTGTGCAAAAGAACCCTTTTTTAATCATACCGTTGCCAATTTTCATGATCGAAAGCCGCTGAAAACGGCTTTTACTTTCTTGGAAATAGGGATATAATGAGAAAGAATCAATTACAGTTCCATTCCCGGGAGGTAGCATATGAATATGGATTCGTTACGTCTCATCGAAGATTTAAGCAATGCCAACGGTATTTCGGGATTTGAAGACCAAGTGTCGGAGACGGCAAGAAAATATATAGGAAATTCCATGGATGTGAAAGAAGATTCCATCCGAAACCTATACATCTACCCGAAAAACAATAAAGGGAATCGACCGGTCGTTATGCTGGACGGGCATTCCGACGAAGTCGGCTTTATGGTCCAATCCATTAAAAGCGACGGTACATTAAAATTCCTTCCCATCGGCGGCTGGTTTTCGCAAAACGTAGGCGCCCATAAGGTTCGAGTAAGAAATGCCGACGGTGTTTACGTAAGCGGGGTTGTGGCATCGAAACCGCCTCATTTTATGAACGCTTCGGATAAAAATACGGTAATTGAAATAAACAATATGGTCATCGACGTGGGAGCGACAAGCAAGGACGAAATAGTGAATCAATTCAAAATCGAACTCGGTGCTCCCGTAGTTCCGGACGTTACATTCGAATTCAATCCCGTGAATAACGTGATGATGGGAAAGGCCTTTGACGACCGCCTCGGCTGTGCTTGCGTTATCGACACATTAATGCAGCTTCAAGATGCGGAGCTTTCGGTGGATTTGGCAGGCTGCTTGACGGCCCAAGAAGAAGTGGGATTAAGAGGTGCGCAAGTTGCCGCTCGTACCGTAAACCCGGATGTGGCGATCGTTTTTGAGGGCACTCCTTCCGACGACGGATTTACGGACCCGTCCATAGCGCAAGGGTCCATGGGAAAAGGTCCTCAGATAAGGCACCGAGATCCTTCCATGATCTCCAATCCTCGCTTTGTAAAATTTGCAAGGGAAATTGCTCAAAAAGAAAATATCGTATTCCAAGACGCGGTTCGAGAAAGCGGCGGTACCAATGCCGGCGCCATTCACTTGGCCAACACGGGTATTCCCGTTATCGTAATCGGTATTCCGGTTCGTTACGCCCATACCCACTACAACTATTCCTCGTACAAGGATTACGTGGAAGCGGTACGATGGGCCGTAGCCATTGTTAAAAACTTGGACAAAAGCATTATCGATAGCTTTTAAAAAACAAGACCCCGACGACATTTTTCTTTACCGTCATCGGGGTTTTTTCTATATCAACCCTAGCAATTTTTCCGCATTGCCTCTTGCGATCTTGTAAAATACCGTCTCGCCGATTTTCCCTTCATCCCTCCACCTCTTCAGCAAATCAATCAAAGGCACCGGCATATCCGGAAAACACATATCCGTTCCGAAGAACAGCCGATCCTGGAATTCCGTTAAGAATTTCGGGCCGTATTCCGGGTCTCTCGCAATGGCATTGTACGCGGTATAGTCGGACAAATCCCCGTAGAGATTCGGATATCTTCGAAACAGCTTCGGCACGACCCCTTCTTCCTTTATGGGACCCTCGGGAAGCCTTCCCACTTGATGGCCTTTGAGGTTGAAGATAATGCACCGTTCTCCCGGCGTCTCCAATCTTCCGATTTCCGACCAGAATAAAGGTCCGTGTCCGAAGAGAATCAAATTGGGAAATCGCTGCAGGGTATGCTCTAGCTGCGGCAATCCGGGATCGTCATAAAGCCCGAAATCTCCCGTCAGCTGGTCCGATCCGTCGAAGATTACGGGAAGCCCTACTTTTTCCGCATGTCGGAACAGGTTTTGCACCATAGGGTGCATCACCGGCAAATTGGGCATGACTTCGCCGATCCCTTTGCAGCCTCGTTCCTTGTAATAGGACAAGACCTTGTCCAACGGGGCTTCCGGAGAATTGGTCAACGCTCTCGGATCCACGTTGCAAAAAGGTATGAACCGGTCCGGATACCGCTCCGCCATATCCAAAATATCTTCGTTCGCTTGCGGGAAATAGATTTCAGGGCTGACAATCGGAAGCAAAACCCCTTTTTCAATTCCCAATTTATCATAGGTTTGAATCAGTTCTTCCGCCGAACAGAATTTCACGACAAAAGGAACCGGCTTACGATAGGCATGGGCGTGAATGTCAATAAACATGAAAGTATCCTCCTTCTTTTTGGCATTTATACTCGAACATATTCGTCCAACCAACGAATAAAATTTTCATTGAACCATTCATCCGGATTTTCTTTAAAAAGCTTCAATACAAAATCCGTATACTCGTCGGCTCTAATAGATGTAAACAAGGACCTTCCGCACTTTGCGTAAGATATGAGACCGGCTTCGTCCAAGGCCTTTTCGGTTTTGTTGGCGTCATGAAAAGGCCATACTCCGGGTATGTTGTGGCGTGCAATTTTAGACATGGCCATGCATTTTCTCTTCTCGCATGGAATGGAATTCAAATAAAACTCGACCAGCTTGTATTCGGCAAAGTGCTTAAAGGTGTTGTATACCGTGTTTACCCCGATAAACACGATACGAGTGCCTAAAAAGTACATTTTTTGCCAAGGCGACGAATAGGAAAAGCAGTAATCTCCGAAGACACCTTGTCGAGGTCCGTATGCCGTATGCTCCGACACCAGCTCCAAGGCGTTCTTCCCCCAAGCCGCAACGGAGTGGGTAGCTTGGTCGCTTCGGTAAGAGCCCGGCAGCTTTCGGAACACCTCGGTTATGTATCCTACGTCGGAAGGAGATTTATCCTTGTCCCAGTTTTTATAGGCATTGGCAAAATCCCTTTGCACCAGCGTGGGAAACACCACCGTTCCTTCTTCGGTAACCGCTTCCTTGGCGGCGTCAATGACGCTCATGGCACCACCTTCCACGTATCCGAAGCTTTTTAAAGAAGAATGAATCAGAATCGTATCCTTTTCATGTACTCCCGCTTCTCGAAATGCTTTTACGATATCCTCTTTGCTCACCGTAACGGACATTTCAATGCCTTCCGTAGGCATAAAAGCCACCTTCTTCTCGCTAATTTTTTCAACTATCATTGTACCGGTCGGAATTCGCCAACTCAAGAAAAACAAGCAAAGGTTTATGCGATTATTTCTATAAATAATGAATTTACAGCCTGCGGGTAATGGTATAATATAGCTTGTAGATGCCGGCAAAAACACGGTCGGAACAGGATTTAAATGAATAAGGAGAATCGTATGTCGAAGGAAGTAATCTATGTCGTTGAAGACGAAGTCAATATTCAGAAATTGGTCCAATACAATTTAGAGTCTGCAGGCTATAAAGTTCTCACGTTTTTCGACGGCGAATCGGCTCTTGAAGAGTGCAAGGAAGCCCTACCCGACTTGTTCATTCTGGATATCATGCTTCCGGGGATTGACGGTTTGGAGGTTTGCCGAAAGCTGAAAGAGAATCCGAAAACCAATAACATTCCCATCATTATGCTTACGGCGAAAAGCGAAGAGTTTGACCGCGTTTTAGGCTTGGAATTAGGAGCCGACGACTATATCGTAAAGCCCTTTAGCGTCATCGAGCTTACCGCTCGCGTCAAAGCCGTATTGCGAAGAACATCAAGAGAAAACAACACCCCGCAGCCGGATGTGATTCAACACGGTCAAATCACCATCGACGATACAAGAAGAGAAGTATATAAAAACGGTACGTTAATCGAAATGACCTTAAAGGAGTTCGAGCTTTTAAAAATGCTGATGCTCAACAAAGGACGGGTTCTTACTCGAGAAACATTGCTGGAGAAAATTTGGGGATACGACTATTTCGGCGAAACTCGAACGGTGGATGTCCACATTCGATATTTAAGGCAGAAAATCGAAGACGATCCGAACCGGCCCGTATATATCGAAACCGTCAGGGGCGTCGGATATCGATTTAACGATAAAGCGGAATCGGTATGAAAAAGCACATTTTTACGCATACAATCCTATACACGGCAAGCATGGTTCTGTTTGCCGACCTCTTCCTGTGGATTATGTCACGAGAATCCGGGAATTATCTGCCTTTGATTCTTTTTACCGTGTTCGGCTTCGCCGCAAGCTTCGGGATTTCAAGTCTATTGTCAAAAAAAGCGGATGATGAATACAACCGGTTAAAGGGAGAATCCGATGTACGGATTCAAAGGATGAAGGAAAAATACAATCGGGCTGTTTCCGCATTAAACAGCATCGACTATGGCATATTAATTGTGGATAAAGACAAAAGGATTCTTTTCGTCAATACGGCCATGACTTGCTATTGTCATGTCCATAAGTCGGAAAAGGACTGCGTCGGGTCGAGCTTGTCCGATATATTTCAAAACGACCGGCTCATCCGTTTAGTGGAAGAAACTTTCGAGGATCGATCCTCCAAAACGGAAGAGATTAAGATGAATCTTCCGGAGCCCCTCATCTTCAAGGTATCCGTCACTCCCCTTTATCCTCGGAACAACAAGGATACGGTAGCCGGCGTTATCGTGGCCCTTCAGGATGTCACCAACATCATTAAGCTTGAAAAGATGCGAACGGAATTCGTCTCCAACGTAACCCACGAATTGAAAACACCTCTAACCTCCATTCGAGGGTTTGTGGAAACGCTTCGTGCCGGCGCCATCAACGACAAGGAAGTGGCCGAACAGTTCTTGGACATCATCGATATCGAGGCCGACCGGTTATCCACCTTGATCAACGACATCCTGCAGCTATCGGAAATCGAATCCATGAAAGAAGACGTGAATTTAAACGACTACCATTTGCGTACGTTGTTTCTTGATATCCTTCCCGTATTGGAAAAGGCGGCGGAGCAAAAGAACGTTATCATACACGAAAACATCGACGACACCATCTACGTACGGGTAAATCCGAACCGTATCAAACAGCTCCTTATGAATCTTGTGGACAACGCCATCAAATACAATAAAGACAACGGTCAAATTTGGGTGGACGCCTACCGCGAAAACGAAACCTTAATCCTCAAGGTCAAAGACAACGGCATCGGCATTCCGACGGAGCACCACAAGAGAATATTCGAGCGCTTCTACCGAGTAGACAAAGGAAGGTCCCGTAATTTAGGCGGTACCGGCTTAGGCTTGTCTATCATCAAACACATCGTAAACTTATACAACGGAAATATAAAAATGACCAGCAATCCCGGAGAAGGGACCGAGTTCATTATCAGTATGCCGTTGTAGTTATTTATAGGGAGGTTTTGCATGAGTATACCCAAAAGCTACGGAGGACATTATTACACACAAGAAAAGATACGTAACGCTCGGCTGAATATTCAATCGGGAAGGGGTAAGGATATAGCGAAAGAAGCCATATCCAAAGCGAAAAAATGCTTGGAAAAGGGACCCGAATTCTACTGGTTTGCCGTCACATCCTGCAAGCTGCCGAGAAACATTCACACCAACTTCGAGAAAGAATGTCCGGTATGCGGAAAAGAAATGACCGAAAGGTTCGGCGTCTATTCTTGGATTATAAACACGGATTCCATTGATTGGAAAATCCAATGCCCCAATTGCCGCTCCGTTTTCCCCTCCAACGACTTTAAATCCTATTACAAAAGCGGGTTGGATTCTTTCGGCATGTTTGACCCGGAAAAAGCGGATCCCAAATTCCTCGTCAATGAAATGTATCCCGACAAGGATCCGGGCTGCTTTACGGACAACGGATTCGGATGGACCAACGACCGGGGCGAGGTTTGGGCTTTTGCCGCCTATTACAACCTGTTCGGCATTTGGACTTCCTTTATCCTAAACACCCTTTCTTATCTCACCGATGCCTATATTTACACGGGAGATATGCGCTGCGCCGACATAGGTCTTGTTATCCTAAGTCGTATCGCCGACGTGTATCCGGATATGCATCTTACCGATTTTAAAGGCTGGAAGCCCTACTACAACAACGACGGCGGCACCGGAAAAGGCAAAATCGCAGGCTGTATCTCCGAGCCGGGTATTACGGAAACCATTTTAAAGGCCGTGGACCTCTTCGTTCCTTTAATTCCCCGGTCCGAAGCGGTAAACATACTGAACCGCTTGTACCGAGAAAACAATATCTCCTATCCGACGCTCGATAACCAATCCTTATCGGATCGAATCTACACGAATAT
>JAAYHZ010000274.1 GCA_012744235.1 Clostridiaceae bacterium | reverse complement strand
GTCGTAAAGCGAACCGTGGAATAAATGAGTACTTTACTTGTGCATTTTCTATTGTCTTCATGAATTCTTGAATAGGGGTGATGTGTAATAATCAATTAAAAAAACAAATGTGGATAAATTGATGGAAATGATATATGATACAGACAAGATTTAATCTTATCATAAGGGTGAACTCTCTCTTTTTATTTCCGAATGTATATTGACGCTATCCTACACGGATACATAGCTTTCATTATTGCAGGGTTTGTTATATAATTATCCGTATAGTTAAATATTGCGATTAAGATCACGGCTATAGAATTGGTAGGTATCATAGATGAATCTTTTTGATCGACTGCCTTCGAATCTTTTTTCCATATTGGTTTCCAAGAACAAGGCACTGTACGCCGAAGCTTTGTTTGTCCTTCGAAAGGCATTCAAACAGCATATGACCATAAGCAAGAGCGATCTTGTGGCGATGCTTATTGCAAGCCTTGACGAAGCATTATTGGATCTGGATTTGGAAGCGGAGCAATTGGAGTTCGAAGAAACGGAGGAAGAATTAAAAAGCGGGCCGGGACAGTCCGCTACTGCACACCTGATTCTCAGGAGACTCATGGCTACAAAATGGATTGAAGTCGAGTACCTGCCGGATTCGTTTGAGGAAATTATTACTCTTCCCGATTATACAATAAAAATCTTGGATCTTTTGTATTCATTAACGGATGATTCGGTTCGCGAGTACAATTCCTATGTTTATTCCACCTATTCCGCCCTGCGTACGGCCGATACGGAAAGAGACGACTTCATGTACAATGCTTTGCTCACGGCTCATGAAAATACACTCAAGCTTGTGGACGAACTGAAGTCACTGCATAATAATATACGAAGATATCATCAGGCTCTCAATGATTACTTAACAGTCAACGATATCTTAAAAGGCCATTTCGATGAATACAAGGAACTTATCATGGATCGAATCTATCATCCGTTAAAAACGATGGACTCGGTTCCTCGGTATAAGATTCCCATAATGAAAATCCTGTCCGACTGGCTTTCGGATTCCGGAATAAGGCAAAAAATGGCCGAACAAGCCATTCAGCGGGGCAAGTATATAACTGCGGATGATGCCATGGAAGATATCTTATATAGAATAAACGAAATCAGCGATATCTATGAAGATCTGGACGATATGCTTGCCGAAATTGACAGGAAGAGGACGGCTTATACCCGGGCGTCAATGGAAAAAATGCGATATCTACTGACTACCGACAGGAGTATAAAAGGAAAGCTTGTGGGTATCCTCTCTGCGGCTGCTTCAGACAGGGAAAAGTGGTCGGAAATACTGGCTGATAATGTAAACCTGTTCAGACAGAGCTATATAGACGAAAAATCTCCGTATGTAAAACCTAACAGGATGGGACGCAAAGAAGGAAAACCTCTCGCTCTTGCGGCCATAGACGAGAATATCGGAGATCAAGCTTTTAAAGATTTTCTAAAGAAGGCCAAAAAACAGTACAGTCATTCAAAAATAATGGCATTCATGACAGATCTTATGAAGGACAAGTATGTTCTGAACAGTAACGAAATCCGACTTGCCAACGATGATGAATTTGTCATGCTCGTTCTGGCGACTTTGAAAAAAGACGAAAATGGCGTTTTCTACCGGGTGGAGTTTAAAGACGGGCATGACACTTGCGACGGATACGTCATACCGCGCATGAGGTTTATAAGGAGAGAACAAGCGAATGTGGATTGATGTTTATGAGAAGCTGACAAACTCCGAAAAGGAAGAATTCAAACGTCTTGCAAACATGCTGCTGTCGAAGACGTTTATCATAAGGGACTATTACGACAGCAAGGAAGAAATGATGAAAATAAGCCCGGAATACAGGTTCATTGAGAGGAATTTCGAACTGTTTTCCGGATACTTTTACTATTCCGGCTGGGATTTGCGCAAGGATAACCAATACGGCGTCATTTCAATCGAAAACACGTATGAGTACAACAGGCTTAAACTGGACCGGTTTACTACATTCATTTTGTACACAATCAGACTGATATACGAGGAAGAACGGGAACACATTTCTTTGCGGAATGAGACCGTCACGACCATAGGGCAGATTATACACAAAATGATTAATCTCAACCTTATAAAAAAGAAACCTTCGGATTATGACATTTCGCATTCTCTGAGACTTTTGTCAAACCACAACCTGGTACAGAAAATAACGGGAGCTTGGGAAAATGCGGATACAAAAATCCTGATACTGCCCTCCGTGCTTTTTGTGGTATCCAATGAGAGAATAAGCAAGATTTATGAGCTTGTCGAAAACGGCGAGTATACACAGGATGAGAACGACGGAGATCATGAAACGGCATCCGAAATTATAAGAGGGGAAGGCGAAGAAATATGAAGCAATTGAAAAAGCTTCTTTTAATAAACTGGCATTTCTTCAATCATGAACTTGTAGAATTTGATCGTATCAACTTCCTTACCGGAAAGAACGCCTCGGGCAAAACAACAATGATTGACGCGTTACAGGTCATTATGTTAGGAGACGCAAACGGAAGAGGTTTTTTCAATAAAGCCGCCAATGAAAAATCCGCCAGGAGCCTGAAAGGGTATTTAAGAGGCGAGCTTGGAGATGACGGAGACGCCGGTTTCCGATATCTGAGAGAAGGTCGTTTTACCGGTTACATCGCTTGCGAGTTTTATGATGATGTCCGAAAATCTTATTTTACCTTGGGCATTGTATTCGAATGTTATGAAGACGGTTCCGACGAGCACCGGTTTTTCGTCTTGGATTCCGAACTACCGGAAAATCACTTTATCGTCAACCGTGTACCGATGACGTATAAGGAATTGCGAACCTATGTAAATAAGCATTATAAAAAAGGAAAATACGATTTTCCCGAGTCGGACAGAGGGTACCAAGAAATCATTAAGGGTAAGCTTGGAGGCTTAAAAAACAAATACTTCGACCTTTTCAAAAAGGCCGTTTCCTTTACTCCCATCACCGATATTGAGACATTTATTACCGATTATGTGTGCGACGTTAAAAATCCGGTGGACATATCCCTGATGCAGGACAACATTAGGCAATACAAACGCATGGAGCTTGAAGCCGATCTTCTTGAAGAACGAGTATCGGCGCTTCAGAAAATTGCCGATATGTTTCGATCCTATTCGGATGAAAAGCAAAGACTGCAAATGCAAAGCTATCTGATCGATAGGGCAAAATTTCAGGTTCTGCTTGAAGAAAAAAAAGACCTCAAAGAAAAGATCGAAAGGTTGGAAAAAGAAATCGCCGACTATTCCCGAAAAAAAGAAGCTATCATCGCGGATCTTGAGAAAGAAAGGGAAAAAAGAGACGAGCTGATTGCAGCCAAGCAAAGGTCCGATATTTATACGAAAAAGGAACAGTTGGAGAAAGAAAGGAAAGAACTTTCCAATAGGATTCATGAATTGAATAACGATGCCGAGGCAATCGTACAGACGCTTCGGAAATATGCCGATGAATGGAACGAGGCCGTAAAAGGTTGTTCAGGTATACGGCACCTTCTCGGAAGAGAGATTACGGATTCGTTTATCAATGAAATCCGAGATGTTAATCATCGCTCGGAATTAGCAAGCGATCACGCCAATAATCTGCTGGACATTGACAAGGAAAGCCTTAACACGCTGACCGCCGATCAATTCGATCGTATAAAAGACGATCTAACAAAATTTAAAAATGTGTCCACTTTTCTTTCGCATTCCGCATACAAGAAATGGAAAGAAGTGGAGTCGGTACTGAAAGAACTGGAGAAAACTCTTACCGATCTGGAAAAAGGGATAAAATCCTACGACCCGAAACTTATCGCATTGCGAGATGAGATCAGAAAAGAACTTGCCCGAAAGCACGGGAAGGAGATCCCGGTATATATCCTGGCCGATCTTCTCGACATACGGGATATGCGCTGGCGAAATGCGGTGGAAGCCTATTTGCATACCCAAAAATACTACCTGCTCGTAGAACCGCAGTATTTTGTTGATGCCTTAAAGGTATATGACAGGCTAAAGTTCGATAAGGGCTTTTATGACTGGGGTCTTATTGATACGGGTAAGCTAAAGAATGTAAGACCCCGGGCACAAAAAGGAAGCTTGGCGGAGGAAGTCGTAACGGACAATCCTTATGCCGGGTTGTTTATTGATTACGTCATGGGAAAAGTAATGAAATGCGACAAGGTCGAGGAATTGCGAAATCATGACCGAGCCATAACCGATTCGTGCATGCTGTACCAAGGCTATGTCGCAAGGCAACTCAACCCCGAAAGGTGGAAGTATCCGTTCATAGGGAGAAAAGCGCTGGAAGAACAGAAGGAAACCGTAAAGATAGCGATAGAAAAGCATAAGAAGGACCTTGCAGATTGCAAAGCCTTAGGCGATATTCTGACAAAAGCGACGAATATAACGGTTATTAACCCCAAAGAATACGAGCGTTACTTGAAGACTATCGAGGAGGCCGGAAAACTGCCCGAATTGGAAAACCGGCTGAGCGAAGTCGATGAAGAGTTAAAAAAACTTGATTTCACTTGGCTTTACGGCCTTAACGAAAAAATCAATGAATGCGAAAACCGGATAAACGAGTACGAGAAAGAGAAGGAATCTTGTACCGCTTCGAAGGCCAAAGCGGAAAATGAAAAAGAGACAATCGTGCGGGAAAAACTGCCTTATACCGAGAAACAAGAAGAGGACGCAAGAATGATCTTGTCCCGGTACGATGCATCTTGGGTTAACGAAAAAGGTGAGCCTAGGTTTTTGCAGGAATTGGATAACAGAGGATCGGCGAAGGAGATCATTCAAAATTTCAGTTCGCAGCTTGAAAGGACCAAGAACCAAACCGTAAAAAAGAAGGATGACTTGGAAAAAGCCAGGTCCGACTACAATGTGGAATATAAAATGTCATATGATATCAAGCAGGAAGGCAATACATCTTATGACAAGGAGTTGGACGAACTGAGGAGCATCAAGCTGCCCGAATACAAAAATCGAATTAAGGACGCCAAAGAGAAAGCATTTCAACAGTTTCAGGACGATTTCCTTGCGAAGCTCAAGTCCAATATCGATACCGTGAAAACGCAAATCAATGAACTGAACAATGCCCTTAAGGAAAGC
>JAAYHZ010000273.1 GCA_012744235.1 Clostridiaceae bacterium | reverse complement strand
GCTACCGATCATTGATGTATGCAATAAAAAGGGGGCCGTTTTAATCGGGGTAACGGAGAATTTGGAATCGCCATTGGGCAAAAAGTCGGATATTGTTTTGCCCATAAAGATCGAAAAGGAAAGCGATCCTACCGGTTTAATGGCAACCGCAAGCTTTATCGTGACCGTGGCTCTTTTTGATGCCTTATTGTCTGCATTAATAGTTAAAACCGGCTATACTCGAGAGCAATTCGGTCTGATCCACCCCGGAGGAGCCGTGGGTCAGCTGTTGAACAAATAAAAAAGGAGACGGAGCATGTATAAAGGAATAAATATAAAGCCGCCTTTTTTTGAAATAGGTCCGAAAGCCTACCTATACGGCGAAGAAATGTTGGCTTTGGCTAAAGTTATTGATAAAACGGCCATCAAGTACGATGTAGATATTATAGTCACGCCCCAAGCCGTGGATATCCGATTGCTGGCGGAAAATACCGAGCGAATATTGGTGTTTGCACAGCACATGGACTATTTAAGGCCGGGAAGAGGAATGGGAGCCATGCTGCCGGAAGCCGTAAAAGCCGCCGGAGCAAAAGGCGTGATGTTGAATCATGCCGAACACAAATTAACCCCGGATGTGCTAGAGAAAACCATTCAAAGAGCGGACGAAGTCGGATTGGCTACCATTGTTTGCGCGGATACCGTGGAAGAGGTGAAAGCCATCGCACATATGGCTCCGAATATTATCGTTGCAGAACCGACGGAGCTCATCGGTACCGGACAAACCAGCAGCATGGAATATGTAAGGAAGACCATAGAAACCGTAAGGCAAATCAACGAAGAAATTATGGTTCTGCAAGGAGCGGGAATCAAAAACGGTAACGACGTATACCGTGTGATTTCAAGCGGAGCCATGGCAACAGGAAGCACCAGCGGAATTATCTTGGCAAAAGATCCGTATGCCATGGTAGAAGAAATGATCTATAACCTGCGCTTGGCGTGGGATCGAATTCATAAATAATTACTTTTTGGGAGGAAACGAATATGGCAGTTTACAGAGGAACCATCGAATTGCAATCAAGAGATCACAAACCGCATTTTCACAATGTCACCGACAAAGTGAAGGAAATCGTAAAAGAATCGGGTATTAAAAACGGTATTGTGGTAGTGTATTCACACCATACCACCTGCTCGGTTATAACCCAGGAATGTTCGCATGACCTTACCTATTACGGAAGAGAATACTTGCAACAGGATTTAATCAATATCATGGAAAAATTAATTCCGACCTGCCAACACGAAGGTCAATACTTGCATCCGGGTCCGAAGCATATTGAATTTGCATTATCCATTCCCGGCGAAGTCGCCAAGGGAAGCCTTAACACGGACGCTCACTTACGTTCCTGTATATTCGGCCGTTCCGAAACCATCGTATTGGTTGACGGCGAATTGAGCCTTGGAGATTTCGGATTTATCTATTTCATCGATTGGGACCAGGTTCGTGAACGTAAAAGAGTGTGCGAGGTTCAAATTATAGGTGAATAAAAATGGAAAAAGAATTGAGAATCGGATGGTGTGAAAAAGATATAACGCCGGCTAAACCGGTGAGTTTACTGGGACAGTTCTACAAAAGGGTATCGGAATATGTCCACTCCCCTATTACCGTAACCGTATTGGCCGTCGAGAACGGAGAAGACCAATTGGTCTTAGGTTCTTGCGATTTATGTTCCGTAACCGCCGATGTCATGGAAACGGTACGTGAAAGATTGGAAGGAAAATGCGACGGTTTGGACCTGTCTAAAATAATCTTAGGTGCAACCCATATTCATACCGGTCCGATCTTCGATTTAAAACCTCAAGAAGACCTTTTTGGCTTGCAGACCGCCGCAAGATATCTTCCGGAACACTTAAGGCCTCTTGCCGAAAAATACACCGACGATATGATGACACCTTATGAGTACGGAGTTTTCCTTGTTAATCGTATAGCGGAAGCCATCGAAGAAGCTTGGAACAACCGTAAACCCGGCGGCTATGCTCCGGGTTTTGCCCGAGCGGTCGTAGGACATTGTCGTCGGACTACGTATTCGGACGGAACGGCAAAAATGTACGGAAGAACCGATACCGAAAATTTTGTATCTCTTGAAGGAGGAAACGATTCCGGTATTGAATTAATGTATATCTTTGATCGTCAAGAGCAATTGACCGGTATCGTTATTAACGTAGCATGCCCTTCCCAAGTAATCGAACACAAGAACGTTATTTCCGCAGACTATTGGGGAGAAGTGAAAAGATTGTTGCGGGAGAAATACGGAGATCATCTGTATGTTCTTCCCCAGTGCAGTGCCGCAGGGGATCAATCTCCCCGAGACCTTATACGGCGCTTCAAAAATACTCATGAAGCCGACTTTTATGATTTTGAAGGATTGATCGAAATCGGCAAAAGAATTTCAAATGCGGTAATTCAGGAATACGACTATGCAAAGAACCGGATAACCTTCGATTCCGTAATATCGCATAAAGTGGAAATGATCGATTTTCCCACTCGAAGGGTAACGGAAGCGGAATACTTGGAAGCGAAAAAAAGCTTTGAGGCTTACGTAGCAACCCGACGGAACAAACGTTATGCGGCAGGCGAGATTTCATCGCTGCACGGATATGCCGGTATTATGCGCAGGTATGAAACGCAGGATGAGAATCCTTACTATCGTGCGGAAATTCATACGGCTCGCTTGGGTAATCTTGCTTTTGCAAGCAACCCCTTTGAATTGTTTTTAGATTACGGTTTGCAAATCAAGGCATTGAGTAAGGCAGACCAAACATTCATCATACAGCTTGCCAACGACAGCGGTTCCTACTTACCCACGGAAAAGGCGGAAAAAGGCGGACATTACAGCGCCGTAGTTGCAAGCGGAAAAACAGGTCATGAAGGAGGAGCCATTTTGGTGAACAAAACGTTGCAATCCATTAACGAAATGTTCACTCAACAATAAAAAGGAGTCGAGACATGATAAAAGCAGGTTTTGTTGGATTCGGAGAAGTTAACACACCGAAAGAAATAATTATTAATAAGTGTGAAAGTGCCGCCAAATCCTTAAAGGATCAATGCTTGGCATTGGTTGAGGTGTTTCCCGTCTCGGACGATTACGAAGAAAACGATATCCGCCGGGCCATCAACATGTTAAGGGGTCAAGATTTTGATACGTTGATTCTCTGTGTTGCAGGGTGGATTCCCACCCATGCCGTGGTAAAAATAACGGAGGAGTTTAAGCATATTCCTATGGTGCTGTGGGGGTTGTGCGGCCGGTACGAGCAAGATCGACTTGTCACAACGGCGGACCAAGCGGGAACCACGGCTCTTCGAAAGGTTTTTGCCGATCTCGGATACTCTTTCATCTATGTATACGACATCATAGGAAAGCCGTCAAAAGCACCGAGGGTGGCAACCTTCTGCCAAGCGGTTACGGCTGCGAAAAAGCTAAGGCAATCCAAAGCCGGTATGATGGGATATCGGGATATGTATCTATACGGCACTTTGTTCGACGGAGCATCGTTGAAAAAAACGGTAGGTCCGGAAATCGAAACGTTTGAAATGCTGGAAATGGTACAGCGATATGAAAAGATATCCGAAGAAGACAAGCAAAATGTTGTGGATCAAGAAGTATCCAAATGGACTTTTTTGAAAAGCCCGGACCCGAATATGTTGCGAAAGGGCGCCGGCTATTACCTGGCATTGAAGCAAATTATACAAGAACGACGATACGAAGCCATCTCATTAAAAGACGTGGACGGCATGAAGAAGCTTTTGGGATTTCCGCCGGCCATGATATTCATGCTGTTGGCCGATACCTTGGGAATTTGCACCATTCCCGAAAACGATTCGTTAGGCTGCATCACGCAAATGATGATAAAGTTTGCTACGGGTCAAATCGGTGCGTATCTTGAATTCTATGAATTTATGGAAGACCGCGTTTTAGCCGGTGTTCCGGACTATATTCCCAAGGAAATTACCCAAGGGGAGACCACGGTGGTACCCGCCGCCTTCGGTGAGCTTTCCCAAGGCATCTTGAATGTATCCAAGGTGAAAACAGGACAATTGACTATGTGCAGATTGACCAAAAATGACGACGGCTATGTAATGCACATGGTAAAAGGAGAAGGAATCACACCGAGAAAATGGGAAGAAGCGGGATGGACGCAGCCCGCACCTCAATTGCCCGGTTTGGAAATTTTATTGGACGATGTGGAAGGGTTTGCCGACAAAGTAATGAGCCAACACTATATCATCGCTTACGGTGATCAAACCCAAGTTCTGACGGATTTGTGCCGTTTATTGGGCATCAAAATCCTTTCGTAATACGATGTAAAGTTAAAAAACGAATGAAATTCAAGGAAGGCGGATCGGTCCGCCTTCTTTTTCATGTCACACAGCCACTCTCTTTGACGGTTACAACCAAATATCAAAGACGGACACTCCCCCGGGAGTAACACGTCCGACAAAAGTATCGTTTCCGATTCTCTTGGGCGGCAACACCGGGTATTTACTCGCAATCTCAATTCTTTTTATTTCCGAAGGAGCGGTAATTTCAGCCCCTACATACCGACGAAGGTCGTCATTGATGATGTATAATCGGTATCTTCCGTCCTTCATATTCATGGCCAAGCAAGAAGCTCTCTTTACCTTAAATTGTACCTTCGAGCCGTCTCGAATAACGGATGCCAAGGCTTGTAAAAATCCTTCGGACACCTTGGCAAACACCATATCTCCTCGGAAGGTGACGGGATCCTGCATCAACATCGGTGCACAGGGAAACTCGGGACCTTCATCGGGAATACTCAACGACCGATTGACCGTATCTTCGTCAATCTTTTTCAAGTCGAAAGCAAAAACTCCTTCCTTATATTTTGACCAAGGGTCGGTAAAACAAAGGTCCGGTACGATTCCGAGCTCTTCCGGTTGAAAGCCCTTCATTGCGGAATATGTACAAATGACGGCTCCTCCTTTATATGAAGCTATACTCATTTGCTCTTTGCGGGATAACAGATCGAAATCCGGAACAAACAAAGGACCTGAAAGCCCTTCCAAATCCTCAACCCTTGCGGCCGTTACCATAACGGCACCGCGTTTGGCCAACTCATAACAGTATTTGTGAGGAGTGTAGCGTCTTTGGGATATGTATTCCGGCAATAGGGCATTCATAACGGAATCCGACCAAATAACGGTAGGTGCCAATACTTCTTGGGGCGTCTCCTCATACGCTATATCAAACAGCACTTTCAGTCGTTGCCATTCCTCTTTTCGAATTCCGTCCCCTAAGCAAACCATATAGCCCTTCATGCACCGCTCAAGCTCCCCTTTTTTATTTTGTCGGAAGAATGACGCTAATGTGTAGATGTCTCGTTCAAGCAACGGCGCCGCATGGTGTAAGATGTCCCATTCCTCGGTGACATCCTTCACTCCCAATAAACAACGGTAATCCGCTTTCGGCGCATAAATACTCATAAACATGGACATGGTCATATACTGATGATACCGCCAAATCGGCCGGTCCGTCCGGTCGTTCATGTAACATCCGTTAGGTACGGTCTCGGGTATAAGGCAATCCACACCGGCGTCAACCAACCCTTTGTAATCCAACCCGTAACGATACATGGCTTCGAAGGGTTCGGAGCACCAAGCATTATTCACGGCAACGATCTTCCCTATTTTGTGAATCTTATCGCAAATCTTTTTCCAAAACCCGTTCCACCGCTTTACATAAAATTCGATCCACTCTTGCCTTATGTTATACCAAATATAGTCGCGCCGACGTATAATCGCTTCGTCGCTGTCGCAATGAATTTCATTCATGAGTTCATCGGGAAGCTTTGCACCGGTCATCACTAAAAACTGATCGACCATATCGGATGAATAATCATATGTCGAAATGCCGGATTGGGGCGGAGGACAAAAGTTATCCGCCGTATGTAGACCCGAAAATCCGTAATCGGAAAGCACCTCGCATACCTTGTCCGCAAAGTAATCTTCGTAATAAGTTCCGTCCTTGAAGCGTTTTAATACGTGTAGAGAATAAACGGCAACACCGGAAGGATTGGCAATTCGGGTCAATAGCTCGCGCCGGTCTGCATACCATTCTTTATGACGTGCACTGTTGGTTGAAACACCCATAATACCCAAAAGCGGCTTTATTCCGGCCTTGTTTAAGTGTTCGACAAGTATTTTTAAATCGATGTTCGTCCAGTTTTGCCTTTCTCTTTCTTCGTTTCTCGGGCTGCCGTAATAGGAGCAATTGTCAGGCGGCAGATGCCGAACACGATCCGTTCCGTCATGCAAGTGTACAATATCCGCATGAAACAGGAAAACGGATACGGCATCCGGGATAAACCCCATACGTGAAATCAGCTCCCCTACCCCCTTGTCGGGCATATCCCGATCAAATCCGATTAAAGGCATCCAAACCCATTGTGAACCGGCTGCGGTATTTTCACCCATAGTAAAGCCTCCTTTTGTTTTTCGTCTTCTTTTGAGATTTCGTAATCTCTTTCAAAACCTGCGACAAGGTACCTACGTTTTGCTCCCCATCCGTTACGGATGCCGCTTTAGCGTAGCGCTGCCTTTTGGTAAAGTCTTTTTCCGTTGTACTTAAGATCGCAGGTTTTGACTTGTCTCCGATGCATATCCTTTTATCATTCCTTATCGTTCGTTTTCACATGAATTTGCAATCCGTTGCTATCCTTTACTGCGGGACAACCTTTCTCAATACTTGTTCGGATATATTCGATATCGAGAAATCAATAGATGAATTGAAGGAACTTGCCGTCTCTCCATAAGGTACAAATACGGTCCCGTTCCGCACGGTTCACCCTTTATTAACAGCCGTACCTTCTATTCTTCGAAGCAATTGTATTGTGTTAACATGTATTTTCCTATCTCGTAGCATAAAGCCACCGTTTGTTTTTTGATATGTAAGGGGACTTCGTGTAAAACGGTAACTTCCTTGCCCTTGTAAAACCAAGGCTTTCTTTTATGAGGCCAAGAATTATGAGGAAATACAATACGCGTGCTTTCGAAATTAAACGTACCGGGAAATTGAATATCCAACAATCCTTGAATAATCGGATCGAAATTACAGGTTCCGAAAAACGGAGCCGTGTGACTATCCATATCGCCTAAATTGTCCGCAATATGAACACCTCTTAGCATATCGCCCAAAGCAATGATACTTTCGTATTGGTCCGTACCCTGCATATGAGCATGCCCCGTATCCCAACAAGCATAAAGCATGGGATGATCTACAAACTCGATGTATTCTCTCATTTCCGTGCCGAACCGAAGATAATAGCCCGGAGTATCTTTATCCGCGCTATTTTCGATTAAAATATTCACGCCGTGTTTTTCCATGTCATCGAAAAACAGTTGGTTATATTTTTTATTTTCTTTCATAAATTGCGTCGGCGTTGCTTTCGGCATCATAAGGCTATGCATAACCATATCTTTAATGCCGAGCATGGCGCATGCCTCAATGGCCCTTTTTGTCGTTAAGATTAAATTTTGCCGTTCCTCTTCTCCTGCGAAATATCTCCCGTCAGGGCTATGGCATATGGTAAAGGAAAAGCCCATTTTTTCTGCGGTTATACCCACGGCTTCAATTTCCTTTTTCCATGCATCATCTTTAGCCAAAAACACCGACCCCGGGGTGTTGACCGTATACAAGCTTAAGTCAAAATTACGAAAACCCGTTCCTTCGAACAGAGCCAGTTGCTCCGCTATACTGTCAGCATATTCGCGAAATTCTGCAGTCGTTGTAGATACTTTCATTTCTCATTTCCTCCCGTTTTTTTCTATGACCATAAAAATCGTTTCCTTCACCGCTGTCGTTATTCCTCAAAGCAATTGTAGCTTGTTAAAATATGCTTTCCTATTTCGTAGCATAATGCCACCGCTTTCTTTTTAATATGCAGGGGAATTTGATGCAGGGTTTTGACTTCTTCTCCTTTATAAAACCAAGGTTTTCTTTTATGAGGCCAAGAATTTTGGGGAAATACAACATTTTCGCATTCATAATTAAAGGTACCGGCATATTGAATATCCAACAATCCTTGCATGACGGCATCGAAATTGCAGGTACCAAAAAAAGGAGCGGTATGGCTGTCGGCATTCCCTAAATTATCCGCAATGTGAAGACCTCTTAGCAAATTACCCAATGTTACGATGCTTTCATATTGGTCCACACCCTCCATATGAGCATGTCCTGTGTCCCAACATGCATAAAGCATGGGATGACCGACAAATTCGATGTATTCTTTCATCTCCATGCCGAATCTCAGATAGTAGTCTCTTGAATTTTTTCGAGTGCTGTTTTCAATCAATACGTTTACGCCGTGCTTTTCCATATCGTCAAAAAACATTTCGTTGAATTTTTTGTTTTCCTTTTTAAATTGTGTCGGAGTTATTTCCGGATACGTGACGCTATGAACCACAATATCTTTTATCCCGAGCATGGCGCATGCCTCAATCGCCCTTTTCGTTGTCAGAATTAGATTCTGCCGCTCTTCTTCACCGTTATAGAATTGTCCGCTCGGACCGTGACACAAGCAAAAAGAGAATCCAAGCTTTTCAGCCATGATGCCTACGGCTTCAATTTCCTTTTTCCATTCATCGTTCTTTTCCAAATACAAAGAACCCGGGCTATTGATCGTATACAAGCTTAAGTCAAATATGCGAAAACCGGTCCCCTCGAAGAGAGCCAACTGTTCCGCTCGGTTTTTTGCATATCCACTCAAATCAGCGGTGGTTGTTGATAACTTCATTTTTCCCTCCTTAAAGACAGCCATTAGGTATAAGAACGGGCTGTTCTATCTCCTACATTCGATATTTTACCATTATTCTATCAATATCTTTTATCAATAACGTGTAGTCCGTTTTTATTTTTTATAAAAATTATGCCGGCTTCCTAAAAAACCATATCTACGTTGAAGATAATAAAACAACCGGTGTGAACACCGGTTTTCCTGCTTTTAATATATGTTTTTCGCTCTATCTATTTTCTTTTTTGTATTTCTTTCAAAAGATTCAAGCCGTAATGCATAAAGCCTAAATCATTCGGATGAACTCCGTCCACAAAATATTCCGGCATATTCGGTACCATCTTTAAACCGTTAATGATATGAACCGATTTAAACCGGCCGGCAATTTGCTCTATTTCTTTCCTTGTTTCATAAAGATATCCCATAGCCTTAGGTTCTCCTTCGCTGCTGCACCATACGGGAGTGATTGCGTAAATTTTTGCTTCGGGATAAAGGGTCGTTAATTTATTGAAAAAGCTTTTGCACATTTTTTTGAAATAGTCAACGGAGTCAAAACGGTACCAGTCATTAATACCGTATGCAACGGTTATAATGTCAGGCTTTATATTCATATCTTCATCTAGTATTTTTTCATCGAAAATGTCGCCACCGATTCCATGGTTTAACATGTTTATTCCCAAAAATCTTGCCAGCTGTACGGGGTAAGCCGACGATGGATTTTTTGCGGTCATACCTTGCGTTATGGAATCCCCAAGGCACAACATTGTTTTCTTATGCATGGCTTCATCGGAGCAATGCTCTACTATGCTTCCGGCTTCCGGTTCGATTGCCTTTATACGTACATCCGCAAGATGCGGCAGATAGATCGTTACTTTTTGCATCTTCTTATCATCTTTAATCTTTCCGTTAAGATGCCTCCGGCAAAGATCAAAGGATACGGAATCCGGTAAGCTTTTCACGGGTTCGGCACCGACGGTTTCTATGAAAACATCATCAATGTATAAGTCAAAATATGCAAAATTTCGGGCAAAAGCCAATGCTTGAACATGCAGCTTTATATACGAAGAGTCGGTAACCAATTCGATACCCACTCCCGAAGGACAATAGCTTCGTACTCTTCGACTTTCTTCCTTATGGAATTCCGAAAAAAGCTTATCCGAAAATCGGACAGGCCACAGGCTTCCGTCATCACAAATCTTTACATCATACGCATTTTTGAAGTACTTCTTTACATTGCCACTTTTTTGATCCAATAGCATCCCTATCCCCTCGCTTTATGTTTCGACTGTATTTATTCATAAACCGTCGTTTTTGTAAGATATCTTTTCACTTTTTCGACTTTCTCCTCATTTTATGATATTTTGCAAATGTCATCAACATATTCTAGTAAAATGATGGATTGTCCCGATGTATCATTGTATAATAATGGCGGAACGAAACTATCTTTTAAAATTAAGGGTAACGAATATGAAAGAGTCAATTTGGCACGGTTTTAAAAGAACGGATTTTACATTTGAAGGAATGGACGCCATAATCGTATTTCCCGATGAATCAAATAAAACGGATAAATGGCTTTTAAAAACGGAATATTTTAACGCCTTTCCCGAAGCCGAAATACGGATGGTACAGCTGGGCTGGCATCTTGCGTATGTAAAAAACATCAGTCGCTGGGGCCCGGAAGAGGATTTTGACAGAAAAAAGAGATTCGCCGATTTTCTTCATAAAGAATACGGTTTGTATGAAAAATGCATTCCTGTGGGTATGAGCTGTGGCGGTATGATAGCCGTGTATTTCGCGGCAAAATATCCTGAAAAAGTATCGGCATTATATCTGGATGCGCCTGTTATGAATTTTCTATCGTGTCCTGCCAATTTCGGTATTGCCAAAGGAGATATGCTGGAAGATTTTTTAAGAGACCGAAAAATGACTTTATCCGAATTAATTTGCTATCGCGAACATCCCATTGATAAAATTCCTTTGTTAGCGGAAAATGACATTCCCGTTCTTTTGGTGTACGGGGATAACGATGAAGTCGTTCCGTTCTGCGAAAACGGGAAATGCTTGGTTGATTATTATACAACCCACGGTAAAACCATCGAAGCAATCGGCAAGAAAAACTGCGGCCACCATCCTCATGGACTTGAAGATGCCAAACCGATTATCGATTTTATGTTCAAATACAATGATCGATGAATAAAATTAAAAAGATAAATTTGCATGAATTAAAGTCAGCAGAAAAATATTCGGATGCCGAAACATCCGAATATTTGCATTTTTATTACCCTCGGTATGTTTATACCAAGGACTTTTCCACTCACTAGACTTTTCCAATAAGCAGATCATCTTTTCAATGATATTTATGCAAGCATTATAGACTCTTATTAGTAATATTACATGCGGGATTATCAAACCTTTTATAAAACATAATCGGTTATACAGTCATACCGGTGAACATAGGTTTCACCGTTAATATAGACAATTTCATTTTGCAGCAGTCTTTCACTCCACTTTTGTCGGTATTTTTTGTAGGTCCAATCATCTTTATTATATCTTCACCGGAGCACGGTTCTGCCGCTTTTATCGAGATATGTTTGTGTCATCAAGCCGCCGACACAGCTTTCAATGCCAACAACCAAAATGGTATCATAGGTCTTACCTCCGATTATAACCTCATATCGCCCAACAACATCAAGTGCATCTTTTTCTTTTGCAGGTTATCCTGTCGCCGTCCGGAGTAACTATGCCTTTAGGCTTGATATGCGTTTCTTTTCCACAGTTATCTATGCCATATCCCCAATTTTTAAGGAAATCTTCATCTAAAAAGGTATCGGTATGTTTGACATCTCCGACATAATGAGATTCAAGTAAAATCCGGCAGTGTTCTGAAGTTTTGCTTCGCCTTGTGCAAACGACTCTTAACTGTGCCCAAGGGTATACCTAGCGCTTTTGCAATTTCTTTTTGAGGTTTTTGCTTAAAATAGTAAAGATACGGTATTTGCTTTTCTTTATCGACAAGGCTCGACAGAGTTTCGTTAACCACTTCATTTACGGTTAAGCCTACTCGTGAAAATGAAGTTTCATAAAGGATGTTTTCATCAAGCGGCAGTTCAAGTTCTTTAGCCTTTCCCCGGTAAAAGTCATTGATTTTATTCCCGGCAATAGCGATGATCCAAGGTTTGAATTTATCTTTATTGCTTAACGTGTCGAAATTTGAGAAGGCCGCAAGATACACTGCCTGCAGAATGTCTTCTCCATCGGTCTTATTATTTACTTTATAGAATACCGGGCGCTCAAGAGCGTTTTATATGTGTTTAACAAATCTTCAAATTCTTTTCGCTTATCCAAATCATCACCCCCATTCTTCATGTTTTACTTGAAACCGGTTTCGTCTATACAAGACGGATTATTATATCAAAAGGTTCATCCCGGGAGAAAAAATTTGAGACCATCAATAGCTTTTTATATAAATGCCTTCGAATTCTCAAGCCATGCCATCGAATTTCAACATATGAAAAGCCATCTATCTTTACATGGTAATGGGGTTGTCACCTGTGCAGGGAATATCAAAATGATAGAATCGATCATCCCGAAACTAGAGTTAAGCAAAGAGGAGGAAGATGCCGTTGGTTATGGCTTATAGTAGATATGTTTTGATCCTTACGAACGGAAAAATGTATCTTTGTTCTTGTTTTGGATTAACGATGAGATTAAGAGCTTCGGACACTATTAAAAACCGGATACCCTATTTTTGACGCTGTTCTACGAAAATTCCCGGTTATCGTACCGGTCAAATCACTCACTGATTTCAATATCGACGTTAACTTCTACGTTTCCCTTAATCATAGACCATACCGGGCATAACTTTTCTTCCGCAACTTTCAGTGCTTCTAGAGCGTCGGCTTTAGACAACTCCTTCGACTTGATATCCAGTGTTAATAAAATATGTTGAAGCGCTTTCGGGTGTTCTTTACGTACAGTACCTTGTACTTCCACAACAACTCCATCTATCTTTTTCTTCATCCTATAACGTAACAGTGATAAAAGTGTAGTGCTTACGCAGGAACCGAAGCTTGCCATAAAAAGCTCCAATGAAGTGTAGCCCTTCCCGGATCCGATAGGAGGATAATAGTCAATTATTATCTCCGGATTCTCACGAGCCGTAGCGCTATACATGGTTTTTTCATCGATTGTTTGCATTTTTACAGTTATAGTATCCATAATTTCAATCCTTTCTTTTTCTATGGTTTGAATGTGTTGCCACATCAAATATCATATTAATTTCTTCAATAATTTCGCTGTCCGGAATATCTTCCTCCAGAAGAATAATTCGCTGAATCATTTCCGTAATAGACCGTGCAATAAACTTTGCCCACTGTACTGAACCGACAATAGAAGCATACTCCTCCCAAGCTTTTTGGTAGGCTCTCTGTTCCCATTCCATAAGCTTTTTTCGGCACTCATCAAAGCCGTCGCATCTCAGCCATGTTTTAATTGCAAGACGATAAATGATGCGTTCGTCCTCCGATAAATGCTTTTTTTGTATGACTTTTTGAATATTGTACTCGATATGTGAAATGTCCTTAGGAAGCTGTGTCCAAAGCCGCGCAACCAATACCTCAAAAGCCACACGGACGACTTCATCGAAAAGCTTCTCTTTATTCTCATAGTAGTAGTATATTGTAGGCATCTTACAACCCGCAAGTTTACAGATATCACGTAAAGCCGTACCGTGAAAACCGTGTATATCAAACAATCTTCGGGCATGGTATGCAATTTTCTCTTTCATTGGTTCCATTGTTTCACCTTGCTATATATCGTTAGATATATAATATGCCTGTGTTGAATATTTGTCAATAAGAACATATAGCCATGATTTCAAATTTGAACATGCCGTACCGTCCACATATACGATAAAGAAAGGCGTTCATGTATTTATAATATGCCCGTCGTTAAACATCTAAAAAAACGCTTGGCGTTCTTTTACGGTAAGTACAATTGCAGACGAGTATCTTTTATGTGGTTGCTTCTATCCATCTCTCAACATTTTCTCTTATGATTTAACTATTTTCCTGTATTTCATCTAGACTTTTAAATGATGCAACGGCTCTGTCTTTTCCCTTCCATACTAAAATATCATAATTATCGCTTAGTAATCTTTCCTTCGGTTGCTCCTTAACCTTCGCTCCACGGTGAAATATAACTTGAAGATGTTTTTGCGGATTTATTCTGATTGTGATACGATCTTCTCCATTAATACTGTAGTTAGGACCGTTCCACTTAATTCCCTCTGTTAATTCGTAATCCGTGCTCATTATTATTTTTCTTAAATATTCGATCTCTTCTCTTAACGAATGTTTTAGATTATCTAAAAATGCCGTCACTTCACCGTTTAATTTGTTTTGGCCCATATTCTTTCTCCTCCATATACAAAAAGCAATCCGGGTGTTCCGATCCATCAAAATACAGGTATCGTTTGCTGACATATGTACATTTTTTAACTCTTCAATTCATCAAGATCCGCTCTAATGCGAGCGAGTTATTTCTTCTTCACTGCTCCGCGTGACATTCCTACAAATCCTAATACCCATATTTAAATAAACCAAGTGCCTGTCGATGTCAATAAACGATCTTATCATGTATGACGGCCGTAAAAAAAAGAAAGCATAGATGAAAGCCGGTAAGTAGTTGACAGAGAACGTAATTATCGACAATGTGCTCCATGTTGTTTCTCGAACGGAAATACGAAAAAAGAAAGAAAGAAAACAACCGCCACAATCTGCCGGTATCGGGCAGATTGTGGCGGTGAAGAGGTGAAATATAGTTTTATTTTGTAAACAGAACAGTAAAAATCGTTCAGCTTGCCAAATTGTTATCGGATGAGTGTGAAGTTTCTGAAAATATTAACCAGTGTATTCGCAACCGTTGACATTGTCTTGATAAAGATATCAAGGGCAACACCGACGACGTCTTTTCGTGTATCGCCGACAGTATCACCGGTAACCGCTGCTTTATGCGCAGCCGTTCCTTTGCCGTGTCCCTCCAGAGCTCCGGATTCGATATACTTTTTCGCGTTATCAAACGCTCCACCGGAATTTCCCATAAAGATGGCACGCGGAATAGCGACAATCGTAGCTCCAATCAGCAAGCCACCGACAAATTCAACACCGAAAATAAATCCGCCCAACACAGGAATTAACATAGCCAATACGGAAGGGAACAGCATTTTACGGAGAGCTCCCTGTGTTGCCATCTGAATCATACGGTTATAATCCGGGCGAACTTTACCTTCCATGACACCGGGAACAGACAGAAGTTTGTCGCCTTCATCAGCCATTACACGTGCAGATTCAATCGTATTGTCCGTTAGAATTGCGCTGAAGTATTCTACCAAGGCACCGCCGATTACCGCACCGGCAACTACGGTGAAGCTGGCAATATTCAGAATCATTTCCGCATTTGCAGGAGTGTAATTACCGACATATGAAACGATCAAGCTTACCGTTGCAAAAGCGGCGCTGCCAATGGCGAAACCCTTACCGATAGCTGCGGTCGTATTACCGACGGCATCCAGTTTATCCGTAATCACGCGAACTTTATCGGGAAGGTGGCAGCTTTCAGCCAAACCACCGGCATTATCGGCAATCGGTCCGAACGCGTCAATGGAAACCGTTGTGCCAACGAAAGCGAGCATACCGAGAGATGCTACGGCAATACCATAGGTACCGCCTATTCTTCCGCTGACGAAAAGTGCAATACCGATCATCAGAATCGGCAGCAGACAGCTACGGCTTCCGATTGCGTCACCTTTGGTAATAACAAAGGCATCGCCCTCGGGTGCCATTTCAGCAAGCTTCTTGGTAGGTTTAAAGTCAGAAGATGTATAGTATTCGGTAATGGATCCGATTGCCACACCGCTGGCGAGACCGAGCACCGCGCAGATCCAAGGGCTTAACCAGCTTGCTCTCCATCCGTATGTTTCCAATGTGGCGGCATCGATCTTTCCGAAGATAAGCCAAGATGCTCCCAAGCCAAGAATAACCGTTAATCCCGCAGAAATCCATGTAGCCAGATTCAATTCGTGAGAAGGATCGTTTCCCATCTTTTTAACATTCGCATACAGCATACCGGTCAGGCAGCTCAACAAACCTGCTCCTGCAAGTACGACCGGGAAGATCACAGTCGGATTGAACATTTCTTCTATGTTGAATTTTTCGAACATAATTACGGCAATCATGATGGTAGCGGACATCGTTGCAACAAAACTTTCAAGAAGGTCCGAGCAATTGCCGGCAATATCATTGACATTGTCACCGATGAAGTCGGCAATCACGTTCGGAATCCTGCTGTCATCCTCAGGAAGATCATTTCGGATTTTTCCCAGAATATCAGCGGAAATATCCGCAGCTTTTGTATAGTTGCCGCCTGCGACACGGTTGAACATGGCTACCAAAGAACATCCGAGCGAATATGTCGATACACGCATTATGGAAGCGTTGATACCTTGGAGACGAGTCAGCAGGCCGCCGCCTTCCGCTTGGTGTGTAACCCCGCCCCAAATTAGCAGAACCGCAACCAAGCCGAACATTCCGAAAGCTTGAACGCTCAAACCGGAGATGCTGCCTCCGCACAACGCCACCTTAACCGTATCACCTATGGACATGCTTTCACGTGCTTTATTTGCCGTTCTTACGTTAGCGTATGTAGCGCTTTTCATCCCAAGTACACACGCACAGCTGCTCATGGCGGCGCCAACCAAGAAAGTAATACCGGCGGTTTTTTCTACAAAAAGTGATAAAGTCAACGAAATCAAAACAACAACAATGGAAATGGTTTTATATTCGGTTTTCATGAATGCATTCGCACCGGAACGGATGATTGCAGCCATTTCAACCATATCTGCTGTTCCCTCAGACATTTTGCGGATCCGGATATAATTCCAGGCTACATATGCGAGGGTTACCGCAATGATACACAGTACAGTGATGATCCAAGTGAGAGACATTTTCTTTCCTTCCTTTCTCTTTTCCCTTTTAGTTTTGCATCGTTGTATTGG